>JAKAHU010000018.1 GCA_021825385.1 Chloroflexota bacterium
GTCATGCAGGCTGGGCGGCATCAGCAGGAGGCTGTGCTGGTCGTACGGGCGGAACGTCTTCTGGCGCATACGAGATTCTCGCACCCGGGCCACCCGCCGGGTGGCGATTACCGACACGGGCTCCTAGTGGCTCAGCGCGGTCCCTGCGGCCGGGGGTGTGGCCCGCGTATCGGAGAGACCCGCCGCGGATCGATGCTGGTCCCGGGATGTCCGTTGGCGCCAGAGCCCGATGTCGCTGCGGCCCGGTGTCGCTCACGCGGGCGGCCTCGCGGCCGGCCGTGGACTCCACCAGCGCCGAAGCGCGGCGGCGTGGACCTCAGGACGAGCCCGTCGACCGATAGTGAGTATGGGAGGAAGACCTAGGCTCAGATGCCGCAGATGCCCCCGCCTCCGATGGCGCCCGTCGTCGGGGCATCGCCCGGCGAGACGTGGGCATACCGCGCCCGGGGTCCGGACCCGCTCGTCGCCGTGCGCGTCGTGCGCTTCGGAACCCAGCGGCCTGCCCGCGTGCTCGTCCGCTTCGTCGACGACGCCTTCGAGGGTCGTGAAGAGTGGGTGGCGCCGGCCCGCCTGAAGGTCCCGTGGCCGGATGTGGACGCGTTCATCGACTGGGAGCGCCGCTGGGACGCCGTCGCCGACGAGCCTGTCTACGACACTGTTGAAGAGCACGCGGCGTCGACCGTCTTCGACGCGCTCATCGACGCCGACCTCGCGCGCATCGGATATGGGGTCCTCGCCGGCGTTACGACGATCCAGAACGTCGGCGGGCTCGCGGCGTTCCTCGGGGTCGATCCGGGCGTCCTGCTGGCGGACCCGCGGAGCTTCGAGGATCATGGCGCCCTCATCGTCCCGTGGCCGACCACGTGCCTCATCGCCGAGCGAGCCGCGATGCGCGATCCCGACCGCATCCTTCGCGACGTCGAAGCGGACGAGGCGAAGGCGCGCCAAGAGGCAGTCTACGGGCACGACTTCCGTGGCTACCGCGGCGAGTGGGCCCATATCGAGGCGCGTAAGTGCGCGCTTGACGACGAAGAGCACGGCCGCCCGGTCCGCGAGGTGCTGCGCCGATGGTGCGGCGCAGACCCGGTCGATCGTCGCGACGAGCTGGCGGCGCTGCGTCTCGAGGTCGTCCGTCTCGGCGAGGTCGTCGAAACCGCGATCACCGCACTCCGGCGTCGCGGCGCCGCCGAGGACGCGGCGGCAATCGAGCGGACGCTCGGCGTCCGCGTCGCGCGCGTCAATCACCGGCGATAACGGTTGAGCTGGAGGGATCGGGGGGTGGATCAGACGCACTGAACCCGGCCGGCATGAATGGCTGCAGCTGCGTCGGGTCGACGCGGGTCGGCTCAAGGTACGCCAGCTCGTCGGGGGTGCTCGTCGGGTCGACGCGATCCGCCTCAACTCGTACGCGCGCGATCCAGTCGCGCAAGGTCGTCGCAGGCATGTTGTCAGGCCCAACGAGCGCGTCGAGGCACGCTGCGTAGCGACGAAGGGACGAGGCGCGCTCCCAGGCGGTTCTCTGCCGCTCGATGCGGTCGCGGGTGTAGGCATCGATGTAGCGGTCGCGCGCCGCTGTCATCGCCTCCTCCCAGGCGTGGCGGCGGGTCCGTGCTATCGACAGCGCCCGCTCCCGGGCGCCATCGGCCGCATCCGCGAGCTGCTCGATCGTCGTGAGGAGATGCGGGATCCGACTCTCGAGCCGCCACCGGCCGGTATCCGCCCACGAGTGTCTCCGCCCCGCGTGGTCGAGCCCGAGGCGCAGCCGGCCCGATGGCGTCGGGACCTGCCGCAGCGTGACTCGCTGCCAGCTGTACTTCATCGCTGCGACATCCTCGTCGGCAAGCAGATCGACGAGATCGGCCTCCTCGGCGAGGGCGAAGCCGAAGACCTGAGTCCGAACGCGGATCCGGAATCCGAGGACAGCGTCGGTGCGACTCTCGAAGCCATGCCCGCGGCCTGCGGCGGCCCCGACGATCGCCTCGAGCAAAGGGCGGGCTCGCTCACATGCGCTCGACGAGAACTCGCCACGTCGCACTCGCTCAACGAGCGCGTCGACCACTGGTTGTGTCACGTCACGGTCCATTCCCGACATCACGCATCTCCTGTCTGGGCGCGCAGCACCCTAGCGCCGACGGCTGGCCGAGAACGGATCGGGCGAGACGAACGGCCACGCGCAACGGCCGGTTGCCACGGTCACGGAACCCGACACTATGGCAACCTCGTGTCGGGGCCCATGCACCTTCGCCTGGGCCCGCCGGCGGGCAGCGTGACGCGCTGCCGGGAGCCACCTAGGGGATCGTCGCGGAGCACGTCACGATTGCGTAGCCGCCGGCCGAGATCCCTCTGTTGATCTCGACGCCGTCGGCGTAGATCTGGCACTCGAGAGTGCCAGAGTCCCCGAGGTTCTGTGCGAGGATGGTCACGAACGCGCCGTGCTTGGCGGGCATCGTCAGGCCGTCCGTCCCGTCCTTCATGACCAGCGGCACCGGCACCGCGGTCACCTGCTGGATGTTGCCACTCGGGTCGGTGAACGTGATGCTCGCGCTCTTCGCCGACCCGCTGAGCCGGTAGGTGACCTGCACGAACGGTCTCGACGTGCTCGGGGCCGGGCCGGTGGTCGTCGGGGCGGACGCCGACCACTTCAGCGACCCGAGCGCCGCCAAGACCGCGAACATGACCACGACCACGAGCACCGCGACGAGCCCACATCCGAGGCAGGAACACCCACGGCTCCTGCCGGGCGCGGTGGGGTTCCAGCCGGGGACTGCGCCTGGGGCGCCGGCCGGGGCCTGCTGCCCGAGCGGCGCGCCGCAGGACGGACAGAAGCGGGCTCCCGCTCCGATGAGCGCCCCGCACCTCGAGCAGAACGATTGACCCGACACGACCTGCTGTGACGCTCCTGACCCGAGCGGGTTCGGACGGCACTACCGTAGCGCCGTCGCAGGGTTGGCGATCACGGTTCGCCGCGACTCCGCGCGTACCAAACCCCAGTCCAAGAGGCGCACTAGCGTGGCGAAGGCGGGATGATCGGCGCGAGTCGCCCAGACAGCACATCCTTCTCGGAGGAGAACCCGTCAACGGGATGAACCCGCCTCAGGCGGGCGAAGGCCACCAGCCCGACTATGAGACCCTCGAGCCCTCGCGGGTCAGGCGTAGTGGCAAGGTCGTGGTCGGCTATGAGAACTCGGGCTACCACGGGGTATGCCGTGACCACGCCCGTCGACGGAGACGCCGCAGCGGTGGCGCCGAAGATCCCAACGTGGAACGCCGAGGTCATCTGGCAGACTTACCTCCGCGTCGCGGATACCTGCATTCGGCAGAGCGCGACGGCACGCTAGGGCGAGGGATCCGTTGCGTCTTGAGCGCGTGTCGATCAGCAACTACCGGTCACTCGAGAGTGTGCAGCTGTCCAGACTCGACGACTACGTCGTCCTCGTCGGTCCGAACAACTCAGGCAAGTCGTCCGTTCTCAATGCTCTGTCGCTCGTCGCGCGAGCCGTCGCAGGCCCAAGCTTCAACGACTGGTCGGGGATCGTGACCGATGACTCCCCCGAGCGGTCACTCGAAGTCGACGTCGTCCTTAGGCCCAGCGACATCGAACGGGAGGATCTTGTAGCCCGTCTCGCGCGATCCGGGATGGGGGACTTCATGGAAGCAGGGGTCATCGCCAGCCCTTTCGCGCGACAGATCGACTACGCGTTTCGGAGCCCTCCCGGATTGGCGGACCGCCTTCACCTTGCGTCGATCCGGCTCCTGGCTCAGGACGGGCTGTGGGCTGAAGTCCAGAGGATGCAATCAGATGAGATCAGCCTCACCAATCCCCGAAGCGTCCTAGTCAACCTCGACCAACTCGCAAGACCGTCGCCGTCGATGTCCCTCGACGAGGAACGGCTGCGCAACGCCCGGGATGCGGGACCGATCATTCTCCGCCTCCAGCCATTCACCGGGATCCTGACCAGCCTCGGCGCCGAGGCCGGCCCGGCGTCACGTTGGCCTCTCGAACTGCTCCACGCCTACTTCGCCGGCGCGTTCTTTCTGTCGCCCTTCCGCCACAGCGCGTCTCGCATGGCGGCATCCGCGGTTGCTGAGCTGGCGTCAGATGGGTCCAATCTGGCGCAGGTGCTGCATACCATCCAGAGCAACGACCGTGGCCTGTTCGATGAACTGGAGGCGTTTGTTCGAGCCGCGCTACCTGACGTCGGACAACTCCAGTCCCCGCTCGAGTCGACCACAACGTATGTCGGGTTCCTCCGAGACCGTGGACGACCTCACGTTCGGCTCGAGCAGATGGGAGGGGGCGTCGAGCAGATTCTGATGCTCGGGGTCGTACTGCTTTCGACTTCAGCGGATCGACCCCTATTCGTCGAGGAACCCGAGGGCCACTTGCACCCCGGCGCGCAACGGTTCCTGCTCGAGCGGCTTCGCGGAGGAAAGCGGCAGGTGGTGATCGCGACCCATTCGCCGGTGTTCCTGGACCCAGCTCGGTTTCCCGTCATCTACAGGACGCGACTCGCGTCCGGTCGCACCGTGCTAGACCGGCTCGAGGATCCGGCTGGCTTCGAGGACCTCCTTGTGGACATCGGCGTTCGCTATAGCGACGTCTTGCTGTCGAACGCAGTCCTCTTCGTTGAAGGGCCCACAGACCGCGAGATCATTGTCGACTGGGCCGACCGATTCGGTCGTTCCCTTCCTGCCGCCGGCGTCAACGTCGTTTCGATCGGTGGAGGCGAGGGTCAGCGGGGCGCCAAGGTGAGAAGCGCCGTCCTCGCAGAGATGTCCTCCCGAGCGCCAATACCCCATCTGATCGTCGTTGATCGCGACGAGCGGAGCGAACGTGAGATCGATGGCTTGAAGGATGCCCTTGGCGATCGGCTCTGGATTCTCGAGAAGCGGGAACTCGAGAACTACGTGTTGGTCCCGCGCGCAATCCTGGCTGCACTGAAGGAGAAGTACCGAGACAACGACGTAGTCCGCGACCGGATTGAGGCGAGCACTGACGCGGACGTCGAGCAGGCGATAGAGGAGGCCGTCCTGGAGCTTCAAGGCGTCGTCCTCGCGAAGCGAATCCGTTCCGAGATAGGGACGCTGAAGGAGGGACTGATCCCCAGGTCCGCCGTCGCGGGTCTCTCTAGGGAGTGGGCCGACGCCGATGAGTTGACGAA
Source organism: Chloroflexota bacterium (assembly GCA_021825385.1). GTDB lineage: Bacteria > Chloroflexota > Limnocylindria > Limnocylindrales > CSP1-4 > JAKAHU01. Next base: position 5,163 of record JAKAHU010000018.1, read on the forward strand.
GCGTGTCGAGGCAGAGATGGAGGCGGAACTGGCGACGCACATCTCCACGCTGGACCTTCCGACCCTCGTGCGCAGCGTTCTTCTCGAAATCGGCACGGCATGGAAGGACCCAATCATCCGCCGAAACCTCGCGCCAGGTGAAGAGGTGCTGGACTCTGTCTTCCGAAGGTTCGGCGGCGAATTCCATAAGCGGACCGATTCGCCGCGGATAGCCCGGGCGATGGAGGCGGGGGACCTTGCGCCTGAGCTCGGACGTCTGCTCGATGCGGCGAGGTCGCTCGGCGGATGAGCCGGCCAACCGTCGTCAAGGAGAGAACCGAACAGGGACAAGTCGGCATCTCCCCGCGCTTGCCGCTGTCGCTTCCCGTACCCGCGGCCGCTCCTGCGGCGCAGGTCGGTCGTGCTGGCGCCTGCGCCGTGACGCGTCTCCCCTCAATCCACTGAGCGAGGAGGCGCGGGTGTTCCCCCACCGGCCCGCACGGCGCGGCGGGGATCTCGGGCCCCGACCCGGCCCGCGACTGATCGCGGCCGACCCTCGTTGAGGTAGGCGATGCTCAACCCTCGGGATGTGGTGTAGCAGCGCTGTCCTCACGCCCATCAGACAGCTGGGCGAGGGCGCGCCGGGCGCGCCACCCCTCGCCCGATGCCGACGGCGATGCGCGCCCGTCCCGGCCGCTGAGTTGGTCGGTACTCGACGAGATCATCGCGGACGCTCGACGCGGCGATCCGCCGGTGTGAGCGGGCCCGGAAGGAGCCGACAGCGCACGCAGAATCGCTCCACATGATGGAACGGTCGTGACGACCGCCTATGGGTCCCGGCCCAAGGCCGGACCCTAGACGCCGAGCTTCGTCGCCTCGGCGATGATCAGCTCCGCGTACCGCCTGGCCGGCCAGCCGCGTCGCTGCGCGCCGCCGGGATGCATTCCGCAGATCCACGGGTCGTCCGATCCTCGTCTTCCGACAAGCGTCAAGGGTGCGTCTGCTCGCTCGAGGCCGCCGAGGCCGAGCGGATCACGGAACGACCAGATGAAGGGGCCAGCAAGGACCAGGGCTAGCCGCGGCGCCAAGGCCGCCACGACCGCGCTGAGGAACTCGGCCGCCGCCGGCGTCTGAACCTGTCGCAGCGCCCCTTCCGGATTGCCCTTGTAGGCGCCCGGCGCGACCGGGCAGAGGTTGGCCCACGCGACGCGGCTGAACCAGGGACTCCCGGGTCCGGGCGCCAGCGCGTCGGCGACCTCGTGCGCGGTGCGCCAAAACGGCGAGTTCTCGACGCGGTGGCCCGCGATCCAGCTCATCGGATCATCGCGCTCCGAGAACGTGGATCGCGTGTCCTCGAGGATCGCCGAGCGACCCGCGACGCTCGCCACGTCAACCGCGGTCCAGTCCGGGATCCAGCCGTACACGGCCTGGCCGACGACAAGGACACCGCGGTCGAAGTCACGGCCGACCAGCGGCCAGTGGGAGGTGAGGCGCCCGTCACCGATCACGGAGGCGGCACGACCGATCTCTGCGAGGAGGCGATCGTAAGCGTCGGCCATCTGCGGGCTGTCGAGCGGCTTCGAGGCCATAAGGGCTACTCCCTGCGCCGACGGTCATCGCCGTCGAGGCGCGTCCCCGGAGGCCGGGCGATCGGCTCGCGCGTCGGGCCGGTAGTCGCCGATGAGGAAGCGCACGAACCGTTCCGACTGACCGACGTAGGTGTCGATAGTCAGCTGCCCCTTGCCAGCCGCGCGCAACTCCGCCTCGTACCGCTCGAGCTCCGACCGGAGCTCGGCGAGGCTCCACAACCGGTCCGACATCGCCGCCTCCCTCTCGTGCGGTCCACCAAGCCCCGTACGGGTCGCAAGAACCCGTCTTGTGAGCCCGCCTACTCCCTCGACGGCGTCCGCCGGTGGCGCGGCCGCACGACACGCTCCCACCGGTCCAGCCTCGAGAACAGGTTCGATCCTGGGTTACTGGTCCACAACAGCGCATCGAGCACGCGGACGAGCGTTCGATTGGGCAGGCCGACGCGGCTGAGATGCTCGCGGATCTGGTGGAGCTGCGGCAGGTTCGCCCGACCGACGGCGCCGATGCGCTCGATCGCATCGACCCAGCTTGCGGGGTCATCGTCGACGCGGCCGCCGATCTGGGCGATGACGAGGCTGTCGAGGACCGGCACGAGTCGGGGCCGCTTGATGTGGAGCACCTTCGTCGTGACGGCGATCCCGAGCCCGGGCCGACGGATGGCCTCGAACGCGTCTCGCAGTCGGGCGGCGGCGTTGGCATCGCGCCACGCGACCGGATCGAGGTCGAAGAGGTCCCAGCGGTGGTCAAGCGCCACGAGCCACCTCCAGTCGCGGCCAGCGACGATCGGCGCCCACGTCTCGTGTGGCGTCCGGGCGGCCATCGTCCGGTTGACCGCGGTGATGTCCCCGTCGATGATCCGATCTCGTCGCGCCGGATCGCGCTGGGTGGCGTCGATCCAGGCGTCGTAGGACATGGGGCCATCGGCGCTCGGATCGCGGCGGAAGAAGTGCTCCGCGAGCCACTGGGCACCCTCGATCACGAGCGGCGGCCCTGCGTGGCCGGATGGGGGCGTGGCCTGCTCGATCACGATCCGGATGGGCTCGCCGTCAAGGCGGATCTCGTGATCGCCGGGTCGAGGGGCCCGCGGACCCTGGGATCGGTGGGTCCGTCGAGCCGAGGGCGACGTCCGCTCGACGGATCGCGCCTCGCCCGGAAGGCAGGCCCCGCACGGATGGACGGCCTTGCCGGTCTCGCGCTGAGCCCATGACACGAGCTCCGCGCGGCGGTCGGCGCACGTCTTCCCGTACTGCTGCGTCCACTGCCGGCCCGCCGAGAGCGGACGATTGATGGTTCGGCAGCGCGTGCGGTGGAGGACGAGATACGACGCGGTCACATGGGGATACGTGTTCAACACATAGCCGTCGGGGTGTGCCGCGAGCCAGGCGAGGTACCCGGCATCGTCGTCGACGAACCGCGTGATCATCCGTCGCCCTCCACTGGCTCTGGGATCCCGAGTCGACGGCGCGCGACCTGCCGCTCGAGGGCGCTGAACAGCAATCGGTACTCGGGGCGGAGGACATGGTTCTCGACAGTGAGGTCGAGCCGTCCGAGGAGGAAGAGCTGGGCCAACCCGTCCTGGATCTTGTCCGTCGCGAGGAGCCGGTGGGCCGTCTCCACGCCGCCATACTCCCCGACCATCTCGACGAAGCGCGTCGGCCGATAGCCGAGCCGCGCCGCTCCGTCGTAGATGGCGCGCATCGCCGCATCGAATCGTCGCGCGGCATCGGTGTCGTCCGCCACCCTGACTCCCCAGTCGGCCCGAGAACGCGAACCGAAGCCTACTCGGCCCCGTGCCAGCTCGGCCGACACGAAGACGGGAACCAAGCCACCGGACGCTCGGATCCAACACTGCGGGTGATGCCCGTCAGGCGCCCCGGAGCCGCACTCAGGTCCTCCGGTCGTCCAGGCTCCAGCCGTGGTCCCACAGGCGCTTGCGTGCGGCCGCCTGCTCTTCGGGGCTGAAGAGCGGCGCGAAGTCGGGCCGAAGCACGAGCGCCTCCATGGTCAGATCGAGCCGATCAGCCTTATGTAACGTCCGGAAGCCTGGCGAGACGCCCGCCTTGACAACCTGTCGCTTCACGGTGCCGACCGCGCCGTAGGTGCGGACCATCTGCTTGTACCGTTTCCACGTGTAGTGCGCCTCGCTCCTCCAGGCCTCCCACGCGGCATCGAGCGCGGCTCCAAACCGCCGCGCGCGTTCCTCGTCGTCCATCGGTGCGCCCTCCCCGCGCTAGCAGGTCTTCCCTTCCCACGGTATTCACGGCGGTCCGACGAGGCCCTCGCCCCCAGCATCGCGATCCGAGTCCGTGAAGGGTCGCCGGCAGAGCAGGCAATCCGGCCGAATCCGAAGTTGCCGACGTCGCAGGCCGGCGATCCCCCGCGCACCGCGTTGCGCCGCCGCGAGGATGATCAAGGCGAAGATCCATTCCTCCCGCTCGCGGTGGAACTCCGAGAGGTCCTTGTGGCGTCGCGTCGAGCCCGCGCAGCCGCTCTGGCCTTGACCGACTTCCGTGCGAGTGACCGCATGAATGCTCGGTAGGCCATCTTCGCTCGACGCGCGCGCTCGGCGGCCGGGAGTCCCACCGACGGGTCGACCTTCGCCTCGAAGCGTTGCCACGCCGGCGTCGCTGCCTTCGGCGGCCGTCGATCGGTCATCGTGCCGCGACTGCCATCGGGCAGCTCGGCCGATTCTGATCCACGGCCTGGCGACCCCCGAAGGGACGTATCTGAGCTGCTTGTCTCTGCACCGCTCACTCCCCGTCCTCGCCCGGGCCGAGCAGCGCGAGGATCCGATCGGCGAGCTCGGTTCGTTCGAGCCGGTACCGCCGCCACTGGTCGCGCGCTTGGGGCGCCGTGGACGCCGTGAACCGCCAGCGACGCCCGGCACCGACTTGGCGCGCCTGGGCCGCGAACTCCTCGCTCGGCACGAGCCAGACTGGACCGTACTCTGCCCGCTCCGCATCCACCACCACGAAGAGGAGGTAGAACCCGGGCCTCGGCCGGAACGTCTGGTGGCGGACCGAGGCTGAGAACGTGCCGCGCGCGAGTCCTGCCGTCGCGGTCCGGCGCGACTTCACCTGGACGGCGAGCGTGGCCGAGCCGCCGCGGCGGTGGAACACGAGATCCACGCCCTCGTCATCGACGAGCGCGGTCGAGACGTTGAGCTGTGCGCCGCTGGCCAAGACGCAGGAGGCCGCCACGAGGTGCTCCACGGCCTTGCCGATCCTCGACGCGTCGGGGCTCTTCCCGAGATAGTCCTCCGCACTCACGCCGGCCATTGTCCCGCCGCCGGCTCCGACAGATCACGCGGATCGACACGCTCCGGCATTGATCTCCGGCGCTCGCCCGAGTGTCCGCAGCTGCGGACGTCGCGAGAGTCCGCAGCCGGACGGGTGACACCCAGCTCAGGCGCCCACGGCGGGCTGAATCCAACACTACCTGCTCATCGTGAACGCATCAGCGGCGTTCCGAAAGGGCAGCCCAGCGGCAGCATGCCGTTCACATGGGCGCTTCACCATCGCCGGCCGCTCGTGAGGGGAGGCCCGCCGAGCGGGCCTCCCGTAGCTTGATACGCGGTAGATGGCCCGGTCGGGATCGCCGCGTCAGATCAGGTCGGCGATCGCCTCCTTCCACGCGCCCATCTCGCGGATGACCCCGGCATCGATGGCGGCGCTGACGACGCCGACGCCATCGCAGCAGACGCCGGCCCGCATGGTCAGGCGCTCGAACTCCGGCGCCCCGTTGAGCCGGCCCAGCTTCTCAGGCTCGCCCCGCAACAACGCGAAGCCGGCCAGGTCACCGCCGTGGGAAGCCAGGAGCACGTACTCGACGCTCTCGATCTCGCCCGCCGCCTGGAGCGCGTTCCAGTAGGCGACCGCCTCCTCGAATACCTTGCCCGCCGCGGCCTCCTTGCCGGCGCGCGGCGAACCCCAGCCGATGAACAACCCGAACTCGGCCACAGAGACGCCCTCCTCGGAACTCATCCCGCGGGCCGGTCTCGCCAGTGGCTCAGCGCGGTCCCGGCGGCCGTGTGCGGGCCGCGCGTCAGAGCCTCCCGTATGGGTCGAGCGAGTGTGTGTCGGGCGGGGATGGAGGAGAAGTGCCGTCGGTCACGTCGCGTCGAGGGGCGACCGGCAACTGATCCCGGCAGCCCCCGCGGCCCTCGTGATCGTCAGGCCAGCTCCGACGCGATCGACGAGCACCCGCCGGCCGTGCAGGGTCAGCCGGGCACGAAGATGGGCCATCGAGGGCTCCTTCTTCGACCGGGGATTCGACACCGACAGCCGAGTACAGGGGCCCTCAGCCCGTCAACAAGGTCAGGCGAGGCAACCGACGAGGCGCAGCCGCTCCTCTACGTCGATGACGGCCGCCACCAGACTCGACATTCACGCCTGCGCGCATCAAGCGGGAGCGGGAAGACGCGACGGCACCGTCGACCGGCATCGAACCCGAGCGACTCCGGCGGCATCGGATTCGGTGGGCCCGCGGCTGGCGGGCGGCGCCCAAATGGCGGAACCGGCCGGATAGGATTGGAGTGCCACGCGACACCGTCGCAGCCGGCCTCGGAGGTCGCATGCAGCTGAACCTCCTCGTCCTGTCGTTCGTCGCGGCTGCCGCCGTGTCGGTCGCGGTCGCGGTCGCTGCCTGGCGCAGGCGCCAGCTGGTGGGTGCCCGCGAGCTCGCTCTTCTCATGCTCGCCGTCGCCTGGTGGTCGCTCGCAAGCGCCCTCGAGGCCTCGGCACTCGAGCTGTCGGCGAAGATCACCTGGTCCGTCGTCGCCTACCCGGGGATCGAGATCGCGCCCGTCCTGTACCTGCTGTTCGTGCTCGCCTGGACCCGCCAGGATGGGTGGCTGACTCGCCCGCGGCTTGCGCTCCTGCTGATCGTGCCTCTCGTCTCCGTCGGCATGGCGGCGACGAACGAGTGGCACCACCTCCTCTGGACCGCGGTGACGCTCGTCGACGCCTGGGGCGTCGCCGCGATCTACGAGCACGGACCATGGTTCTGGGTGGAGGCCCTCTACGCCTACGGCCTCGTCGCGGTAGGGCTCGTCGCTCTCGTGGTCGCCATCTATCGCTACCCGAACGTGTACTCGAGGAGGGTGCGCCTCGTCATCGTTGCGTCGCTCGTGCCGCTCGTCGGAAGCATCCTGTACGCCGCGGGGCTGGATGCGTCCGTGCACGCCGACCTGAGCTCCGTCGCATTCGCCCTTGCCGGCCTGATCGCGGCCTGGGCAGTCCTCCGGTTCCAGCTGCTCGACGTCGTTCCGGTGGCCTGGCCGACGCTCGTCGACTCCCTCGCGGACGCGGTGTTCGTGGTGGATCCCGAGTGGCGGATCGTGACCCTCAACCTGTCGGCGAACCGATTGCTCGGGACCGGGCGCGATGCGGTGGGACACGTGATCGATGACGTGTTCCGCCAGTTCCCCGAGCTCGTGGCCGTCTGCCAGGGAACGGGCGACCAGGAGGCCGAGGTCCCGATGAGACCGCAGCGATCCGGGCCGCCAGGCCCCGAGGCGTCGATGGGCGCGTCACAGGCCTCTCGCTGGTTCAACGTTCGGATCAGCGCGATCGCGGACGAGCGAGGACGCGACGCCGGCTTCCTCGTCGTCGTGCGCGATGTGACCGAGCGCCGCCAGATGGTCGACACGATCCGAACGCTTTCCCTCACCGACGAGTTGACGGGGTTGCTCAACAGGCGGGGATTCACGACGCTCGCCGAGCAGCAGATGCGCACATCCATCCGGACAGGGAACCGTATCTGGCTGCTGTTCGCTGACCTCGACGGCCTCAAGGACATCAACGACCGCCTCGGGCACGACGCTGGCGATCGCGCCCTCTGCGAAACCGCCCAGCTGCTCACGACGGGCTTGTTTCGAGAAGCCGACCTCGTCGCCCGACTCGGCGGCGACGAGTTCGCGATCCTCGCGACCGAGGTCTCAGCCAGTGACGGAGACTCGGTCGTGACGCGCGTCGAGAACGCGGTGCGGAGGGCCAACGAGGCGCCCGGCCGCGAGTTCATGCTGTCGCTCAGCGCCGGGGTCGCCGTGTTCGACCCGGTGCGGCCGCAGACTCTCGATGAGCTGATCGGCGCAGCGGACCGACGCATGTACCGGGCGAAGCACTCCCAGCGGACGGCCGTGCGCCAGGGCGGATCACCCTAGGACGCACCTCGGCTGGAGTGTCCGGCCCCGCGATGGGGCGGAGACCGCCTGACGCGGCCATGGAACGTGACGCTCCGCACCGCAGCCGCCCGAAACGATGGCGCGCAGCGCTGGACGTCGGCGCCGCGCTGAGGGTGCCGACACCCGGTGCCGCCCAGGCCGACGCCTCGGCGGGTCGCCCGAAGAGGTACCCCATGCGTCAGGCGTGGATCGCGTCGAGGGTGATCCGGCGCGCGCGGATCCGGCAGATGACGCGTGTCTCGCGCGTCTCCTGCTCGACCGGGTACACGAAGCCGTAGTAGCGCGGATGGCGCGTGTACTGCCGGGTCAGCGCGTCGAGATGCTCGACCGCGCCGTCGCTGACGAGGTCGGCGTCGCCGCGGATCTGGATGAATCGCGCAGTGTTCTCGGGATCGACGACGAGCAGGCTGACCTTGGGGTCGGCGAGGACGTTGCGCCCCTTCTGGCGTTCGAGAGTCGTGTTGACCCGCGCGCACTCGCCGTCGAAGTCGACCCACACGAGGCTCGACTGGGGCTGACCGTCTCCGCCCATCGTCGTGAAGACGCCGCAGATCGGTCGGGTCAGCAGGTCAAGGTGGTCGGCCGGGACGGTCGGCGTTCCGCGTGCGAGCGTGGCGGTCATCGCGGTCTCTCCCCCCGCGGTCGCGTCGACCGCCACGACGTGGGTGGGGCGGATCCTGCAAAGGACCGGGGACTCCGTTTCGGCGAAGTGCGCCGGGATGGCGTCGCCGAAGTAGCGGATCGGCCGCCCTGCGTACTTCGACGCGAGGTCGTCGAGGTGCCGGTCGGCACCCTCCTCGGTCATCTCCTCGACCCTGCCGCGCACCTCGAGGTACCGGAGCGGCTGGTCGGGGTCGTAGCAGAGGAGCGTGACCCGCGGGTTCCGCCGCATGTTCCGCTCCTTCGCGAAGCCGCGCATCGTGTTCACGCGCACGAACGCGCCGTCGTAGTCGCACCAGACGACCGAGGTTTGGGGCGAGCCGTCGGCCATGACGGTCGTCAGCGCTGCGACCGGCGGGCATTCGACGAGGTCCCGGTACGAGGCTGGGATCGCATCGCTCGCATGCCCCGTGATCAGCCCGATCGTTCGCATTCGCATTCCTCTCACCGCGTCATCGTCGAGCAGTCGCTCCGTTGGCGGCGGCGATGGCCGCATTCGCGGCAGTAGGTCGAAGACTAGCTCGTGCCCCACACGCCACGCGCCGCATTGGACATCCCGGCACGGGCGCGGCAATGGACTTCGGCGCTGTCGTGCGCCTCGCTCGCGTTGTGGCACCGGCCTGGGGACACGACCCGGCGGCAGTGGCAGCCCAGGAGATCCGGCGAGCCCGCGATGAGTCCTGCGGCGTCCGGCGGTCGTATCGTCGACGCCGTAACCGAGGAGGACTTCTGATGCGCAGCGTGACCTATTCGATGGGCGCGTCGCTCGATGGCTGCATCGTCGGGCCGGACGGTAAGTTCGACTGGACGCCGCCCGACGCGGAGGTCTTTCGCTTCTGGATCGACGAGATCCGAGGGGTCGGCGTCCATCTGATGGGACGGCGGCTGTACGAGACGATGCTGTACTGGGAGACCGCCGACCAGGATCCATCGCTCGACGACGCAGAGCTCGAGTGGGCCGCCCTCTGGAAGCCGCTCCCGAAGGTGGTGTTCTCCACCACGCTGTCCGAGGTGCAGGGCAATGCCCGCCTGGCCTCCGGCGGCCTGGCAGCAGAGATCGAGCGGCTGCGTGCCGAGCCGGGGGAGGGCGAGATCGCCATCGGCGGCGCGACGCTCGCCGCCCAGGCGGCCGCCTTGGATCTGATCGACGAGTACCGGCCCATGGTCTACCCGGTGCTCGTTGGCAGTGGCATCCCGTTCTTCCCCCGGCAGGAACGCCGGGTCGATCTCGAGCTCGTCGAGACCCGCACCTTCAGCTCGAGAGTCGTCTACCTCCGCTACCGCGTGGCGAGATAGCCGGCTCGTTCGCCGGGCGCGGACGGCCGGGCGGGGACGGCCGGTTCATCCATTCGCCGCGCTCGCCAGCCGCGGAAGACGGCCCCGCAGGCGGCGTTGTTCCGTGACGGTGCCGAAAGAGCAGGGACACGATCATCCCAACGGCGGTGACGCTCCGTGGCCTGACACATCCAGCGGGAGGTCGGGGCGAGAGGAGTCGGCCCCGCGGAACCCAGCTCAAGCGGGGTGGCGGGACGCGAAGGCCACGACCGACCGGCGCTACGGGGCACCCGCTGACGACCGTCCTCCAGGAGCGGCGCCGGCTACGCGAGCCACGGTGGCGCCTCAGGGAACGGGCCGCGGCACGGGGCCGGCCAGGCGGGGCTCAGGCGTCGTCAGCCCGACGCAGGCGCTCGAGCTCGCGCCGCAGGCGCTTGCTCGGCCGGCCCTCCCCGCGGATGCGCATGACCCCCGGCCCGGCGTCCGGCACGACCGGCGGGCTGTGGTCCACGTAGCAGCTCGCGGCGATGGGGGCTCCGACACGCGACTCGATCGGCCGCACGACCTCGACGATGCGCTCGCGATCGGCGATGAAGGCCTCCACCCGATCGCCCGCGCGAACCTTCGTCGACGGCTTCGCCGGCATCCCGTTCACGAGGACGTGGCCGCCCTCGCACAACCGGGTCGCAAGCGGGCGGGTCTTCACGAGACGCACCGCGCACAGCCAGCGGTCGATGCGCGTCTCGTCGGAAGCGCGGGAATCAGTCACGCGTTCAAGCATCGCACGGGCCGCGAAGGCGTCGCGGCGCTCACTGCCGCCCGCCGCGGCGCGTGACTGAGGCGCGTGAGCGACCGGTGCCAGTCACGGGCATTGCGTCCATCCCGTGCGCACGGCGCACCGGGGCCACGCGCCGAATGTCGTCGGCGCGCAGGGCGAAGGGCGCTCCCGCCTTCAGGGCGAGCGGCATGGGCCACTGGTCGCTGTCGAGCTGGGCGATCGCGCGCGAGCCGAGCCAGATGAGCCTGGTGTCTGCCCGGATGTCTCGGGCACGAAGCCGGTCGTCCTCGCGGCGCGCTTGCCGGGACGATGTGACCGACGGAGTGGAGCCGCGAGGGCCGAAGGTCACCATCTGAGCCTCCGGCGTAGGCCGGAGAGCCAGCATCGCCCAATCCGGTATGGGCGCTCCCTGGCACATGGGCGGACCTACGCGACGACTACTCCTCGGCCGTCGCCTTGAGGCCAAGCAGGATCGGTCCCCAGTTGTTCTCGGCCATCGCGTCCGCGTCTTCCTGCGTCGCGTTGTTGTCCTGGGTGAGGGTCAGCGTCGTCCCGCCACCGTCCTCCGCCAGTTCATAGGTGACGGTGTGGTAGTTCTCGGGCTTGTCCTCGGTGCCACCCATCGGACTCCAGTGCGTGTACGTCAGGAGCCGCCCCGGCTCGACTGCAAGGATGGTGCCCTTGTCCTCATAGGACCGGCCCTTCCACTCGCCCGACCACGTGATGGGACTCCCCACCTGCCAGTCCGACGAGACGTTCGTCCCGTGCATCCACTGCTTGACCTTGGCGGGCTTGGTGAGCGCGTCCCAGACAGCGGCTCGCGGGGCGTCGATGGTCAGCGTCTTGACCGCCTGGAACCCTCTCGACACTGCTTCCGCCGTTGAGTCCCCGAGGCGCTCCAGCAGCACGACGGGGATGACGCGGCTGGTCTTCTTCTGGTAGCCGACGAAGTACGGGAACTCCGCCGCGTGGGCAGCGAACAGGCGGTCGCGCTCGGCGCCCTCGGTCACGACGGCCCGCGCCGTGAAGGTGTCTCGCCCGACCTCGACCGTGACGACCGGGTCGGCGACGAGGTTGACGTACCAGGCCGGATGCGCGGGTGCCCCTCCCTTGGAGGCGACGATGACGTACCGGTCGCCGTCGCGCGTGTACACGAGGGGCGCGATGCGCGGCTCGCCGGTCTTCGCGCCGGTCGTCGCGAGGAGCAGCACGGTGCGGCCCGCGTGGACGCCCTGCGTCACCTCGCCGCCGTGTGCACGGAAGTCGTCGATGAGCGCTCTGTCGCGCTGCGAGGACGCGACGCTGGAGTCGGGGGTGGTCACAAGTTGCTCCCATGTCAAGCGGCGGCCGCGAGAGTCGCTCGCGGCGTCGCCCGGAGGCGCTCATCGTGGCGCATCCGGCGGTACACCTCGTCGCTGATCCGGCGGCGCAGCGCCCGGATCGCCTCGGTCTTCGTGTCGCCGGCGGCCCGGCGCCGGTCGATGTACGCCCGCCCGCGCTCGTCGATCCGCATCTGGGTGATGGCGATCCGGTGGAGGGCGAGGTTGAGCTGGCGGTTGCCGCCCCGGGACAGCCGGTGGCGGCTGACGTTGCCCGACCAGACCGGGACCGGTGCGGTGCCGGTGTGGCGGGCGAACGCCTCCTTGGAACGGAAGCGGGAGATGCCCGCGCACTCGCCGACGATCTTCGCGGCGGTGAGGGGTCCGCACCCCGGGAGCGCGAGCAGCGAGGGCGCGAGCGCAGCGGCGAGCTCCCCGACCTCGGCATCGAGCGCACGGATGGCCGTCGATGCCGCCGCGATCCGGGTCAGCAGGGTCCGGGCGATCCGACCGGTGGTCCCGGGGGCGACCGCAAGGAGCTCGGCGAGCGCGTCCTGGACGCGGAGGCGGTCGAGTGAGCGAGCCGCCGGCTCCTCGATCCCGAGGTCGAGCAGGTGCCAGCGGAGGCGCGCCACGTCCCGGGTGCGCTCGGCCACGAGGTCGTCGCGGTGGTCGACGAGGAGGCGCAGCTCGCGCTCGGGGCCGTCGAGCGTCGCGACGGGCAGGTCCGGGTCCGCGAGTGCCGCCCGCGCGACCGCGAGCGCGTCGATCGGATCGCTCTTGCCGGGCTCGCGGACCGACCGGTGGACGCCGGCCATGAGCTTCGGGGGCACCCGGACGACCGCCTCGCCGGCGGAGAGCAGGTCGACCTCGAGGCGTCGGGAGAGGTGGCGGCAGTCCTCGAGGGCCCAGCGGCGCTCGCCGAAGCGGGCGGCCCAGCGGCGGAGCGCGAGGTGCCCCTCGGCGGTCGCGGGGATCGTCGTCTCGGCGAGCCTGCGGCCCGCCTCGTCGACCGCGACGATCGTGTGGGTGCGCTTGTGCAGGTCGGCGCCGAGGATGACCATGTGCGTGTCGCCTCCGTGCGTGGGGTGACGCACGGGCCGGTCGGCGGACACACCTGAGTGGGGGCGGTGCCACGCTCCTATCAAGTCACGCCGGTCGGCCCGACCCGTCTCCCGGCCGGCACACGCGGTCACTTTCTGCGCGTGCTGATAAAACCGGCTTGGAGAGCCTCCAATCCGCTCGCCATGCGCCAGTTTCCATGTGGCACCGGCACCCCACGCGAAGGGCTCTCTGAGCCCTTCGCTCAGCGCCGTCCAGTCCAGTAGGATCACGTGAAATGGATCGGGTTGGTGGTGTCCTCGCGCTCATGGATGCCCTGCCGGCGGACGCTTGGACGAGTTCGCTCCGCGCGCCGCTGGGGCTGCCCGCCGCCCGCGCCGCCCTGGAGCTCCCCGATGACCTCGTCCCCTCCCTTGCCGGTCATCTGCTCGAGCGGATCGCGAGTCTGGGCTGGACCTGGCATCCGGAGTCCCAGCGAGGCCACGTCGAGCGAGCCCTCCTGTCCGCCCTGGCGCGCCGGCCGCGGAGGTGGGCGGCCGAGGATGTCGAGCTGCTGCTGGGGGTCGCGGTCCGGCTCGACCCGACCTGGCGAGCGCCGGAGCTGCTCGATCTTCCCCTTGCCGCGCTCGATGCCCTTTGCTCCGACGAGCCGATTGGCCCGCTCGAAGCGCTCGCCCGCCGCCTCCTCGAGAACGTGGAGAGCAGTGACGCTCGCCTCGCCCCGAGCGTTCGCACGCGACTCCGGACCCGTCTGTCATCGGTGCTCGCCGCGCGCACCGATGCTGTCGACATGTCGCTCTTCCAGCCGACGGACGGCTGGGGCCTCGCGATGCGCACGTGGCTGGAGCGTGAGCCGCTCCCCGCAGCCGCGACCAATGCGCTGCTCCGCCACTTCACCGCCGCCACCACGGTCAGCCCCAGCGCCAAGTGGCAGGCCAGCTGCCGTGGGCTCCTGGCGGGTCTTCCCCAGGCAGAGCTCCTCGTGCAGGCGATGCTGGATACCGCGCTGGCCCACACCGGCCGCATCACCCTCCAGTACTGGGAGACGCGCGGCGAGGCCTTGGTCGGTGACAACGCGGCGCTGATCCGCGGTGCGATCTGGGCCGCCGAGGTGCTGGGTCCGGCCTGGCTCGCGGATCTCGTCGGTCGCGTGGGTCTTCATTACGGCATGTCGCCCAGAGAGAACAACTTCGCGCGGGACGAGAAGGTGGCCACGACCTGCGCGGCGCTCCTGGGCAGGCTCGCCGACGACGCCGCCTGGGCGGCGTTGGGGCGGATGAAGGCGACGGTTCGCAGCCGCGCGGTCCTGAAACAGGTGGATCGCGCCCTCGGCGCGATCAGCGAACGGACCGGCACGCCGGTGTGGCAACTCCTCGAATCCGCCGTGCCGACGTTCGGGCTTGACGAAGGCGGACGGAAGGTGGTCGTCGTCGGTGAGGTCGAGGCCGAGGTCTCGATCGACGCCGAGGGCAAGAACCAAGTCGCCTGGCGGACGGCCGAGGGCCAGGCCACAGCGAGGCCACCGGCTTCGATCGCGAAGGTTTGGGCGTCCCGGATCGCGAGCCTGAAGGGTGAGGCCAGGGAGATCGGGAAGACGCTCGGGACCGAGCGGTCGCGGCTCGAGGCCCTGCTGATCGGCCCGGGCTCCTGGACGGTCGCGGCCTGGCGAGCGCGCTATCTCGGCCACCCGCTGACCCGCCCGTGGGCGCGGCGGCTGCTCTGGCAATTCGAGGACGCCACGTCTCGACAGGTGGGGATGCCGGTCGCCGACGCGATCGAAGGGCTCGAGGGACGGGTCGCGGTGGGTCGCGACACCACCGTGCGACCCTGGCACCCGATCGACGCCTCGCCGAGCGAGGTCGAGGCGTGGCGCGAGTGGCTGCTGGATCGCCGCATTCGACAGCCGTTCAAGCAGGCATTCCGCGAGGTGTATCGGCTTGCTCCCCAGGAGGCCACCGGCAGGTCGTCCGGCCGCTTTGGGGGACACGTCCTGCACTATCCCCAGGCGAGCGCGCTCATGTCGGCGCGACGCTGGAGTGCGAACCAGCTGGGGTTCTGGGACGGCGGCTTCGACGCGGTCGCGAAACGGACGTTCGAGAGCCACGGCATCCGCGCCGAGTTCGATCACCAGCTCGCCCGGGATGAGGCAAGCATCGCCAGGGAGGTCCAGGAACGCAAGGCGCGGCTCGAGCTCGCGGCGCCGGCGCCCGTTGACCTCGAGGACCTGGTCGCGCGACTTGTCGAGGCTGCGAGGCGCCATTCGGAACAGCCTACCGGGACCGGATACGAGGACGTCCGCTACTGCCGGAGCGGCGAGGTTCGCTTCTTCCGTGCCGATGATCGCGAGAGCGTCGAGCCGCTTCCCCTGCGCGAGGTCCCCGCCGAGGTCTTCTCCGAGGCGATGCGCGACGTGGACCTGTTCGTCAGCGTGTCATCGGTCGCGATCGACCAGCTCTGGCGCGATCTCGACGAGCCGCGGATCTCCATCTACCGCGACCTCTCGGCGTTCGCGGTCCTGCCCGAGTCGGCGCAGACGCGGCGCGACGTCCTGGAGCGGCTGATCCCGCGCTCGCGCATCGCGGATCGGTGCACCTTCGAGGAGCGCTATCTCCGGGTTCGGGGCGACCGCCGGACGTATCGGATCCATCTGGGGAGCGCCCAGGTGCTCATGGAGCCGAACGATGAGCATCTCTTCATCAGGCTCCCCAAGGGACCGGCTGCGGCGGACGTCAACGGGATCTTCATGCCCTTCGAGGACACGCTGCTCGGGCATGTCCTGGCCAAAGCGTTTCTCCTCGCCGATGACGCCAGGATCCGCGGGGAGTCGATTCGAGGGCAGATCGAGGCCGGTTGATCCAAGGGGCAGTCGATCCGTGGACCGATGTCGCAAGACAGTCTCGGGTCGTCACACTGACCACGCCAGACTGTGCGGGGTCCATCTGCCAGATGCCGTCCCAGCGAGCACCGGATCAATGAAGTTGCGCACCGTCGCCAGCGCGGCATCGAGATCCCGCTCCGGCAGTCCAGGCACGTCGCGGGCCACCCGCGCGTACCCGGTTCGCCAGCCGGGCGCCTGTGGTGTCGCGAGAACTTCAGGCAGCTCGATCCCGCGGCGTCGGCCTTCGGAGGCGAGCGCACGCCGCAGCTTGTCGGCCGCGACGGACTGGGTGTGCGCGATGAGGGCGAGATCGGCCAGATCGCGGTAGCGGGTGCTGGCCTGGGTCGCTCCGCCCGCCCGTGGGTGGAGCTCCAGCAGCGCGCACACCTTGTCCGCGACGTGATCGACGATCGGGTAGGCGCGGTATCGGACGGGGCCGATGCCGGGCAGCTCGAACGGCACGAGCGGGGCGACCTCGTCGGGCTCGCCGGTCATCGCCAGGCCGGTGACCAGGTCCACGTGGAAGCGGGCGAACTCGGTGGCACCCAGGTAGGCGATGACGGGCGCTCGCAGCGTCGCTCCACCCTGGGCGATCCGGCGGCCCGGGCTCAGCGCGAAGCGGAAGAAGTCGCCGAGATCGAGCGAGGCCGCCGCGCGCAGAGCGAGATCCGCTTGCTCGAGGCCCGCGTCGCGACGATAGAGATCGACATCGACAGTGTGTCGTGCAGAACCTCCCAGCCGGGCGAGAAGCGCAGTCGCGCCCTTCACGACCCACGCCTCAGGCTCACTCACGAAGACGCGGCAGAGGAGCCGGTCGTAAGCGAACTGGCGCTGCAGGTCGGCGAGCTGCGCCCCCGGACGCTGCCGCACAAGTTGGCGCAGCCGATCGGTGATCGCCTGGCGCAGGGCCGATGGATCCGCGTAGCGGCGCTCGGTCATGCGCCGCGCGCCTCGGCCAGCAGCGCCTCGCGGTCTCTGGTGCCGGCGCGCCGGAGCAGCTCGTCGAGCAGCGCCAGCCCGTCGCCCCGCCGAAAGCCGAAGCGGTGGGCCTGCGGGGCGAGGGCCTCGGCCACGTCGCGCGGGTAGTCGAGGACCCGCTCGAGCACCTCCGCGGTGATCTGGGCGACGCTGTCCGGATCGATGTAGTCGGCCAGCAGGTCGCCGATCATCGGGCCGGCTCGCGTGGCCGGAAGGCCACCGAGCACAACGCGCCGCTCCACTGGGACGCGGCCACGATGAATGCGCACGTCGTCACGCCGGGTTTGGCGGCGCCCAGCCAGGGTGAACTCGTGGACATCGGCCCGCAGGTCGCCGACCCCGTAGAGGGCGGCCGCCGAGGCGTGGGACACGACGGCGACGTCTGGATCGTCCAGCCGCTGCCAGGCCGGGCGCGCCGGATCGAACTGGAGCCAAGCCGCCCGGAGCGCAAGGTGATCGGGATCGGCGGCGCCGCGCACGCGGTACACGCCATGGGCGACGCGTTCGAGGAGTTTCCCCTCGACCAGACGGGAGAGTGACCGCCAAGCGACGCCCGCCGCCCGCGCCTGTTGGAGGGTCACGAGACCCCATTGGCCCTCGGCGACATCACGGATTCGGGTGAGAGGACTAACCATGCTGCAAAGTATAGCCCAACCGTCATACTATGCAGGATCGTGGTCGCGGCGGGCCGGAGCGAACGTGCGGTCAAATCGTCGACGCACGTCCGGCGCATCGATCGGCCGGAGCCTGGGACATTCCAGGAGAAGTACGTCTGGTTGCTCACCGCGCCGTGTCGTCGGTGGTTCAGCCTCGGGACAGGATCGAGCGCGCTAGGCGCCCGGCCTGGCCGCTCGCGCCGGCGAGGCGTTCCAGCGACGGACGACCGTCGGCCGTCGGCGGCGTGCCGCTGCCGGCCAGGAGCTCGTCGAGGAGCCGCAGCAGCGGGACGAGCTTCGCTGGCGGCCGGTCGGCGAGGGCGGCCAGGCACCGTGCGGTTGCCTCGGCCACCGCGGTGGCGTGGCCGGTCGAGTCGGTCGCCACGTCCGCCAGCGAGACGGCCCATCGGATCGGCCGATCACAGTCCGCTGCAGCGGCCGCCGTCAACCCTTCGGCGAGGTCGGACGCCGTCATGCGGCCGTCGGCCAGGGCCAGCCCGACGACGTCGGTTGCCAGCCCGCGCTCACCCGCCTCTTTCGCCCCGAGGGCGATCCCGATGAGCGTCCGCGCGTGGGGCCCGATCGTTGTCACCGGGTCGACGAACGGCTCGAGGAAGGCTCGGTTCGCCCACTCGGCGCTCCACCAGTCGAGGTTCCTCGCGATCGGCACCGAACCGACCGCGGCCCAGGCCTCGCGGTACCCGGGCTGGATCGTCGCCATCCAGCGGAGCATCGCCGGCTCGGACCGCCCGGTCCACGGGAACGACGACGGATCGCGGAGCATCAGGACGGTGGGCAGATCCACGCTCGCGTCGTCGGACGGCGAGGGCTCGATGTCAAGCCCGATGCCCTCGCGGTAGGGCCTCGGATCTCGCACTCGGAACACGATCCGGGCGGCTCGGCCGGCGTCTGGACCGAGCCGCGGGTGGCGCTTCTCGACGAGCTCGTCGTCCTTGCCCGGCGCTCGAACGCGCGCGGCGGCCACCCACCAGGCCGCGGTTGGACCGATCGGCTCGTCGCCGCCGAGGGCGTACCGAACGACCGCGCCGGGCTCGCCGCCGAGGCCCGCTGCCACGCGCAGTGCGGCGTCTCGTCCGTCAGGAGCCATCCGCAGGATGGCCGCGACGAGATCGAGCCGCGACGCCGGCGGACGATCACCGAGCCGCTGGACCAGCGAGGCCGCATCGATCCAGCCGCCGGTGTGGGTCGGCAGGGCGACGCCGATGAAGGCCCGACCCGCCGCGACCGCCTCGGCGAGCTCACGCGCACGCGCCGACAGGAAGGCGCCGGCACCCGGCTCGGCGCCACGCTAAGTACTCGGCCACACATATATAATGATGTATTCTGACTGTCGCAGGAGTACCATCCTTCCGTCCGTAGCGGGAGAGGGATGTGCCGAGACAGAGTCCATTCATCGTCGAGCTGTCGCCTGCCGAGCGAGCTGTACTCGAGTCCACCAGCCGTCGCTATTCAGCACCGTATCGTGATGTCATCCGGGCGCGGATCGTGCTCCTCGCCGCCGAGGACCAGGAGAACACCGAGATCGCCCGCCGGCTCGACACCCCGGTCCAGATCGTGTCGAAGTGGCGGAAGCGCTTCTTCGAGGAGCGCCTGGCCGGTCTGGCCGAGCGCCCCCGGACCGGCCGCCGGCCGGCTTTTCCCCCCAGCGCTCGTCGTCGCCGTCAAGGCGATCGCGTGTGAGTTGCCGGCCCGCCTCGGGCTGCCCCTCAGCCGGCTCCACGCCCCGGACATCCGGGCCGAGGTGATCCGGCGCGGGCTCGTGGCGTCGATCTCGGACACGACGATCTGGCGCTGGCTCGACGAGGACGCGATCAAGCCCTGGACCCACCGCAGCTGGATCTTCCCGCGCGATCCCGACTTCGCGGCCAAGACCGGCCGGGCGCTCGACCTGTACGCCGGCGAGTGGGACGGCCGGTCGCTCAAGGACGACGAGTTCGTCATCAGCGCCGACGAGAAGACGAGCATCCAGGCCCGGATCCGCTGTCATCCGACGCTGCCGCCGGCGGCGGGTCGGGCGATGCGCATCGAGTTCGAGTACGCGCGCGGCGGGGCCCTCGCCTATCTCGCCGCCTGGGATGTTCAGCGGGCCAGGCTCTTCGGTCGCTGCGAGCCGACGACCGGGATCGAGCCGTTCGGCCGGCTCGTCAGCCAGGTCATGACCGCCGAGCCGTACCGCTCGGCGCGGCGCGTGTTCTGGATCGTCGACAACGGCAGCTCGCATCGGGGCCGGGCCTCCGTCCGACGTCTCACCGAGGCGTACCCGCGGCTCGTGCCCGTCCATCTC
This sequence comes from Chloroflexota bacterium, assembly GCA_021825385.1. Lineage (GTDB taxonomy): Bacteria > Chloroflexota > Limnocylindria > Limnocylindrales > CSP1-4 > JAKAHU01. The sequence continues at coordinate 24,827 of JAKAHU010000018.1, forward strand.
CCGGTCCACGCCAGTTGG
>JAKAHU010000243.1 GCA_021825385.1 Chloroflexota bacterium
GTAGATCTCGTACACGGGCACGGTCACGGTTCCCAGGGTCAGGGCCGCCGCGCTGGCGAAGGTGACCGCTCCGCCCTTGGCCAGCTTGTCGGCCAGGAGGCGGGGGATCTCGCTGTCCCTCCAGTGGCGGAGCGCGTAGCTCGGGCTGCCCGGGCCGGAGAAGACGTAGCGCGCCTCACGGATCCGGGCGACCGCGGTGGCGCGCGTCAGCTGGTCGACCTCGGACGAGCGAAACGAGGCGATCCCGATCGGGTGGCCGACGCTCTCGCGGAAGTAGTCGACCGTCCGCCCGGAGATGTCGTCCGCGTTCTCCTGGAAGCCGTACGGGGTGTCGATCAAAACTGCCGGGACGGGCGGGGGGCCGAGTCGATCGATCAGGGCCCGATGGACCCGGGCCAGCGTCGGCGCGGTCTCGCCGGAGCCGACGATGGTCAGGATGCGTGGGCTCCCTGCGTGCGTGTGGTCGGCCACCTGTCCTCCAATCTGCCCTCCCTGGGCCACGCCTGACGCCGCGGTCATCGTAGCGCCCGGCCTCTCGGACGGTCGGGGCAGCCCGCCGGCTCGGCCGCCCAGGCCAGGCTCCGAGCGCGGCCGCTCGATTCGGGTTATCCTTACCCTCTCGTGCTCGATGGGCGCTCCGGTCAGCGCCCCGGTCCCTCAACCGTTCGATCCCGATCCACCCACCGCCCTGACCGGGCCCCGCGACACCGCGGGAGGGCTCGTCAGGAGCGCTGTTCCATGTCCTTCGATCACCTCGGGTTGATGCCCGAGCTCCTCCGCGCCGTCGCGGATCAGGGCTACACCGAGCCCACCGCCGTCCAGAACGAGGCGATCCCGCTCGTCCTCACCGGGCGCGACCTGCTCGCCGGGGCCCAGACCGGGACCGGCAAGACGGCCGCCTTCGTCCTGCCGATCCTCCAGCGTCTCCACGCCACCCGCCCCACCGCTGCCCGGCCCCTCGTCGCGCCCGGCCGAGCCGCTGCGGGCCGCTCGATTCGCGTCCTCGTCCTCGTCCCGACCCGCGAGCTCGCCCTCCAGGTCGAGGAGAGCGTCCGGACGTACGGCGCCCGGCGTCCCGTCCGCTCGACCCCGATCTACGGCGGTGTCGGCTTCGACCCGCAGGTCCGGGCCCTCCGGGCCGGCCCGGCGATCGTCGTCGCCACGCCCGGCCGGCTGCTCGACCACGCCGGCCAGGGGACGATCGACCTCGGGGGGGTCGAGGTCCTCGTCCTCGATGAGGCGGACCGGATGCTCGACATGGGCTTCATCCGCGACATCCGGCGAATCCTCGCCCTCCTGCCGGCGCGCCGGCAGAACCTGCTCTTCAGCGCCACGTTCTCCGACGAGATCCGCCGGCTCGCCGACGGCCTGCTCGACCGCCCCGCCGTGGTCCAGGTCACCCCGCGCAACACGACCGCCGAGCTCGTTCGCCAGGTCGTCCATCCGGTCGACCGGGAACGGAAGCGCGAGCTCCTCAGCCATCTCGTCCGGAGCGGGCGAATCGACCAGGCGCTCGTCTTCACCCGGACCAAGCACGGCGCGAACCGCCTCGCCGAGCAGCTCGCCAGGGACGGGATCGTGGCCGCGGCGATCCATGGCAACAAGAGCCAGGGCCAGCGCGTCCGGGCCCTGGCCGACTTCAAGGCGGGCCGGACCGCGATCCTCGTCGCCACCGAGGTGGCGGCCCGGGGGCTCGACATCGAGGCCCTGCCGCATGTCGTCAACTACGAGCTGTCGATGGTTCCCGAGGACTACGTCCACCGGATCGGCCGGACCGGGCGGGCGGGCATGGACGGTGACGCCGTCTCGCTCGTGTGCGTCGACGAGGCGAAGCTCCTGCGTGACATCGAGACGCTGCTCGGCCGGCGGATCCCGGTCGAAGTCGTGCCGGGCTTCGAGCCCGACCGCTCGATCCGTCCCGAGCCGATTCGTCTGCGCACGGGCGACGGGCGAGCGATCGGTGGCGGCCGGCCGGGAGCTCGCCCGGGCGGCCGAGCGGGCGCCGGACGACCGAGCGCTGGACGATCGGCCCCCGTCCACGGTGGGTTCGTCCCGGCCCGGCGGCCCGGGATCGGCAACCCGCGTCCGGCCTCGGCCCGGCCCGGGATCGGCAACCCGCGTCCGGCTGCGCCGGGACAGCTGACCCCCGTCCGCCCGCCGCTGCCGCGCCTCGGCGACCGGGGCCAGGCTCCGGCGGTCCTGCCCGGCGAGCGGCTGGCGCGGCGCGCCGATCGCTGACCCGGAACCTGGCCCGGGCGAACCGCACCGGCGCCCGCCCGCAGCCGCTGGCGGGCGCCGCACATCTGGCTCGCGGCGCAGGACACGACCGCAGCCGGACTCCTGGCCCTGCTAGGCTACCCGGCACGATGGCGTTCGACCGTTTCGCCGGCCCCGGATCCACCTCCGGCCCGTCGTTCCCGCGCCTCTTCTCGCCCCTGACCGTCGGTCCGGTCACGCTCAGGAACCGGATCTTCTCGTCCGGACACGACACGGTCATGTCCGAGAACGGCCTGGTCACCGACCGGTTGATCGCCTACCACGAGGCCCGTGCGTCCGGCGGCGTGGGCCTGATCGTCGTCCAGGTGGCCGGTGTCCACGAGAGCGCCCGCTACACGGCCCACGTCCTGATGGCCACCGAGGACGAGTGCATCCCCGGCTACCAACGGCTGGCCAACGCGATCCACGCCCACGGGGCGGCGGTCTTCGGTCAGCTCTTTCATGGCGGCCGCGAGATCATGGAGTCGCAGGACGGCTCCCTTCCGGTCGCGCTGGCGCCGTCGGTCGTGCCGAGCGAGCGGTTTCACGTCATCCCGCGGGCGATGCCGCTCGGTCTGATCGAGGAGGTCGTGGCGGGCTATGGCTCGGCCGCGCACCGGCTCCAGCGGGCCGGTCTCGACGGGGTCGAGATCGTGGCCAGCCACGGCTACCTGCCGGCCCAGTTCCTCAACCCCCGGGTGAACCTGCGCACCGACCGCTACGGCGGCAGCGACGAGAACCGGCTCCGCTTCCTGCGCGAGGCGATTGCGGCCGTCCGCGGCCAGGTCGGCCCCGAGTTCGTGGTCGGGCTCCGGATCTCGGCCGACGAGATCGGCCACGACGGGCTCACCGCGGACGAGGTCCTGGCCGCCCTGGCGACGCTCGACGGTGACGGGATGCTCGACTACGTGAGCGTCGTCGCCGGCACCTCCGCCACGCTCGCCGGCTCCGACCACATCGTGCCCCCGATGAGCGAGCCGAACGCCTACGTGGCCCCGCTGGCCGCCCGCGTGAAGTCGGTCGTCCACGTGCCGGTGATGGTTGCCGGGCGGATCAACCAGCCCCAGGAGGCCGAACGGGTGATCGCCCTGGGCCAGGCCGACGCGTGCGCGATGACCCGGGCCCTGATCTGTGATCCACTCCTGCCGGCCAAAGCCGCGACCGGTCGGGCGGAGGAGATCCGAGCCTGCATCGGCTGCAACCAGGCCTGCATCGGGCACTTCCACGCCGGCTACCCGATCTCGTGCATCCAGTACCCGGAGAGCGGCCGCGAGCTGCGCTACGGCCGCCGGCAGCCGGCACCCCGGCCACGCACGGTGATCGTCGTCGGGGGCGGGCCGGGCGGGCTGAAGGCGGCCGCCGTCGCGGCCGAGCGCGGCCACCGGGTCACCCTCTACGAGGCCGGACGGCGGGTCGGTGGCCAGGTCCTCCTCGCCCAGCGCCTGCCCGGCCGGGCCGAGTTCGGGGGCGCCGCGACGAACCTGGCCGGGGAGGCCGAGCGAGCCGGGGTGCGAATCGTGACCGGCCAGCGGGTCGACGCCGGGTTCGTTCGCCGTGAGCGGCCCGAGGTGGTGATCGTCGCCACCGGCGCCCGGCCCCGGCGACCGCCGCTCGAGCTCGTTGGTGACCCGCCCGTGCTCGACGCGTGGCAGGTCCTGGGCGGGGCGGAGGTTCCCGTCGGGCGGGTCGTCGTCGCCGACTGGCGGTGCGACTGGGTCGGGCTCGGCATCGCCGAGCTTCTGTCCCGGGGCGGCCGCCGGGTGACCCTTGGCGTCGACGGCTACCTGGCCGGCCAGCGGCTCCAGCAGTACGTCCGCGACGTCATGCTCGCCGCCGCCTCACGGGCCGGGGTGGAGACCCTGCCCACCGTCCGGCTGTTCGGCTACGACGGCCGGGCCGTCTACTTCCAGCACGTCCTGACTGGCGAGGCGGTGATCGTCGACGACGTCGCGGCGCTCGTGCTGGCCCAGGGCCACGAGCCGGTGACCGATCTGCTCGAGGCGCTCGAGGACTACCCGGGCGAGGTCCATGCGGTCGGCGATTGCCTGGCCCCGCGCACGGTGGAGGAAGCGGTCCTCGAGGGTCTCAGGGTCGCCAGCGAGCTCTGATCAGTCGCCCTCGGCAACCAGTCTGTCGTCCTCGCCGACCGGCTCGAGGTCGATCGTCCGAACCCGCCGGGTCCGACCCGCCTCGGTGCGCACGACCGCGGCCGGGATCACCCCGCCGGCGACCGTCTCGACCACGGCGATCTCACCCGCATAGAGCCCGGAGCCGACGATCCGGACGCGATCACCGATCGCGATGTTGCCGCCACCCTTGGTGGCCCGGACGTCGATCGCCACGACCGTCGGGCGGACGTAGGCGGGCTCGGGCCCGGTGCCGACGGCTGGCGCGGGCTTCTTCGAGGTGCGGGCGACGGGGTACGTCACCTTTCGTTTTCGAGGTGGCACAGTCTCTCGTGGGGCCTCGCTTCAGGGGTGTGGGAGGAGCCGGGGCCTAGCGACCGCGACGCGGTCGGGCCGGCTCCTTCGGCGGGCGCGGCTCGTGGCCAGGCCGCGGCGGGCGCGGCTGGGTGCCGGGGGCCATGTCGGCCGGGCGCTCCCGGGGAGCCCGTTCACGGGCCTCCTGGACCGACAGCGCGAACGCCTTGGCCGCCGCCGCCGGGAGGCTGCCCATCCAGGCCGCCTCGATCTGCCGGACTCGCTCGGTCTCCGCCTCGCGCCGCTCGCGCTCCCGCTTCGAGTGCTTCGCCATTCCTGCCTCGCTTCGAGTGTCGCACCCGGAGCGGGTGCTCGACATCGGCCAGTGTACCCCCTGCCGGCCGAATCGCCGACGACCCCTCTCCGTCCGCCGCCCGGATCGCCCGTCCCGCAAGGCGCGACTGGCCGGTCTACCCACCCGCGGCGATCAACGACAGGATCACATCGACGTCATCCGTCCCGACCAGACCCTGGTACTTGGCCCGAACGATCCCGTTGCCGTCGACGACAAAGACCCAGGGCACGGTCAGCGCGTCCCAGGGCGGCGGGCCGATTCCCCAGGCCGCGGCGACCGGGCTGAGGGGTGGATCCGAGATGTCGCCGTCGAGG
>JAKAHU010000244.1 GCA_021825385.1 Chloroflexota bacterium
CGCACCAACCCTGCTCGACGATCCGGTCTGGCCGGCCGAGCTGGCCGCCTGGGCCCGCGCCCTGCCCCGGCCGTCGGCGATCCTGATCGTCAGTGCCCACTGGCAGTCGGCACCGCTGACCCTCGGCGCCACGACCCGCGTCCCGCTCGTCTACGACTTCTACGGCTTCCCCGAGGAGTACTACCGGCTGACCTACGACGCGCCCGGTGCGCCCGACCTCGCGGCGCAGGTGAAGGGCCTGATGCCCGCCGGCGAGCCGATCGCCGAGCGCCCGGAGCGGGGCCTCGACCACGGCGCCTGGGTTCCGCTCAAGATCATGTACCCCGAGGCGGACATCCCCGTCCTCCAGGTCTCGATGCCCGACCTCCAGCCCGAGCACCTGTTCGCCGTCGGGCAGCGCCTGGCTCCCCTCCGTGACGAGGGCGTCCTGGTCATCGGCAGCGGGTTCATGACCCACGGCCTGCCGTTCATCCACGACTACTTCATGGGCCGACCGGGGGCGCCCGAGTGGTCGGTCGAGTTCGACCGCTGGGCCGCCGAGGCGCTCGAGCGGGGTGATCTCGATGCTCTGTTCGACTTCCGGAACCGGGCCCCGGGGATGCCCTACGCGCATCCGACCGTGGAACACTTCGCCCCGCTGTTCGTGACCCTCGGCGCCGCGACGAGACCGGACGACGCTCCGACGTTCACGATCGACGGATACTGGTACGGGCTCGCCAAGCGCTCCTTCGAGGTCCGCTAACGCAGCGACCTTCCAGCGGTTCGCGCCCTCCGGAGGCGCGCCCCGGGGACCAGGGCCGTGTGCTAGCCTCGGGCGGACAAGCGCCAGAGGAGATCCCCGATGAGCATCATCGACCTGTTCTGGATCCTGCTGATCGTCAGCTCGCTGCAGCCCGTACTCCGCCAGCGCTGGCTGGTGGTCCAACGCCTGCGGGCCTTCCGCCGGCTGGAGGAACGACGCCAGAGCCGGGTCATCGGCCTGATCCACCGCCAGGAGACGATGAGCTTCCTCGGCTTCCCGATCACCCGCTACATCGACATCGAGGACTCCGAGCGGCTGCTGCGGGCGATCCAGCTGACCGATCCGTCGGTCCCGATCGACCTGATCCTGCACACCCCGGGCGGGCTCGTCCTGGCCGCCGAGCAGATCGCCCAGGCGCTGCGCAAGCATCCGGCCCGGGTCACGGTGTTCGTGCCCCACTACGCGATGAGCGGCGGCACCCTGATCGCCCTGGCGGCCAACGAGATCGTGATGAGCCCGAATGCCGTCCTCGGGCCGGTCGATCCCCAGCTCGGCCAGTCACCGGCCGCCTCGATCCTCAAGGTGCTCGAGCGCAAGCCGATCGCCGAGATCGACGATCAGACGATCATCCAGGCTGACATGGCCGAGAAGGCGATCCGCCAGGTGGAGCGCACGATCCGCGGCCTGCTCGGGGACCGGATGCCCGATGAGCGGGCGACGGCCCTGGCGCACACGCTCTCGTCGGGGACCTGGACCCACGACTACCCGATCGACGTCGACGAGGCGCGCGAGCTCGGCCTCCCGGTCTCGACCGAGATGCCGGCCGAGATCCTCGACCTGATGTCGCTCTACGAGCAGACCTCGCAGCGCCGACCATCGGTCGAGTACATCCCGCTCCCCTACGGCCCGGCTGATCGGCGGGACGGCCGTCGCCCCCTGGACCGGGGATAGGCGGGGCCCTGCCCATGCCGTCGGCACCGGTCCCGCCTTCCACTGCGGTCTCCTCACCCGCGCTCTCTCGTCGCCCGCGGTCATGGTCGAGTCCGTGACCGTCGAGTTCGGGGTCAAGGCCCTCCTGACCCTCTTCGTGGTCATCGACCCGGTCGGCCTCGTGCCCTGGTTCGCCACCCTGACCGGCGGTCGCAGCCCGGCCGAGCAGGCCACGATCGCCCGGCGTGCGGTCCTGATCGCCGCCACCGTCCTGCTCTTCTTCGCCGTGGCCGGCGGGCCGCTCCTGGCCTATCTCGGGATCAGCGTCGCCGCGCTCCAGATCGCGGGCGGCCTGCTCCTGTTCCGGATCGCGGTCGACATGGTCTTCGCCCAGCTCCGGCGCGAGACCGCCGAGGAAGAGGCCGAGGCCCGCGCCCGGGAGGACGTCTCGGTCTTCCCCCTGGCGATCCCGCTGATCGCCGGACCGGGGGCCCTGGCGAGCATCCTGATCCTGGCCAGCGAGACGCGCGGCGAGCCGGGGCCGTTCGGGGTCGTGCTGGCGATGGCCGCGCTCGTGCTCCTGGTGGCCTACCTGTTCCTGCGCATCTCGGCCCACTTCGCCCGCTTCCTCGGCCAGACCGGGATCAACGTGGTGACCCGCGTCCTGGGACTCGTCCTCGCCGCGCTGGCGGTCCAGTACGTCGTCGATGGCCTGATCGGGCTCGGCCTGCCCCTGGGCGGAGGATGAGCCGGTGACCCGCTGGGCGCGGCCGGCCAAGATCGCCTTCGTCGGCTCGCACGGGATCCGCAAGACGACCGCCGCCCACGCCTTCGTGAACACCCTCCAGCGGGCCGGTCGATCGGTCGAGTACGGGCGCGAGGTCGTCCGCGACAACCCGCTCGGGATCAACGAGGGAGCGACCGGCGAGGCGCAGCTGTGGGTTCTCGTCTCGCAGGTCCGCCAGGAGCTCGAGCTCGCGCCGAAGGCCGAGGTCCTCGTCACCGACCGCGGCGTCGTGGACAACTTCGCCTACTACCTGCGGGCGTGCGGGATGCGCGACCGGTTCGAGGTCGAGCCGTTCATCCGGGCCTGGTCGACGACGTACGACCTCGTCGTCCGCCTCACGCCCGACATCGCCCTCCGCCCGGACGGGACGAGGAGCACGAACGACGCGTTCCGTGACGAGATCGAGTCGATCCTCGACGAGATCCTGCCGCGTTTCGTCCGTCCCGACCGCCTCGTGACGATCCCCGCCTCCGCGGTCAACGACCGCCATGACTGGTGGCCGCTGGCGGAGCGCCTGGCCGCGATCGTCGGCGAGCCGCTCCTGGCCGAGGGGGTGGCGGCGCACCGGCGCTCCCGCCGGCCCCCTCGCCGCCCGGCGACCGGGCGGACGGCCGGAAGGACGGCCGAACCGGGCGCTGCGCCGAACCCGCAGCTGGGGCTCGGGCTCGAGCCGGAACGCTGACCGCCCGGCCGGGTCGATCCGGAGCACCGTGGGGCACGACCGGCGCGCCCGCCGGTGCGGGTCGAGCCGGCGCTGGTCCCGGCTTGCCGGCACCCCGACCGAGGGGTAGGCAACCCTCCCGCATTCGAGCGATCCAATTGACGAATGTGTCATCGTCCACAGCAACGCGTTCGGCGGATCCAACTAGAACGCCACCCCGGAGCAACGCCCGCCCCAGAGCCTCACCGGAGCAGCAACGGCTGATCGGGAAGGCCCACAGCCCGCGAACTGGCGGTGGACTTTCCCCGCCACTGAGCGACCCAGGCTTGGGGCGCGCGACGGGTTAACCATGCGGGTGAGCAACGATGGTCCAGCCTGACCACTCTGCGACGATACGACGGTCCCAGGTCAGCGATCCACGCCTCCTTGGCGCCCTGCTCGCGCTCACGCTTGACATTGCCTTGCTGGCGACGTCGGTCGTCTTGGTCGCGGCATCGGTCTCCGAGGCGAGTGCGCTCCTGCTCGCCAGCGCCGTGGGCTTGGCGGTCTTCCCAGCGCTCGGATGGCGCTATGGTCGTCGCGCGGTGCGCCGCCCCGGAGAACCCTGGACGGGCGATGCCCTTCGGACGCTGCTGCTCATCGACGTCGCGTTCGTCGCGGCCTACGTCCTGGTCCAAGCTGTCCTCGTCCCTGTGCAGGATGGCCTCATCGACCGACTGCTCTTCGTCGCCTATGCGACGCTGATCGACACGGTGGCGGTCGTCGCGCTGACGTTGTTGGTCGCCGTCCCGATGGGTGTGGTGTGGACACGACTAATGCGGCGGGCCATAGGCTAGCGAACCGCCCTGACTCCGGTTGAGACTTTGAACCTCGTACACGACCGACCCGCTTCGTCAGCGCCAGCGTCGGCAACACGACCGAGACGGACACCTGGTCCGGTGACGGGATCCGCCGCTCGGCCGCGACCGGGTCCCAGGCGAACAGACGATCCAGTTCGTCGTCGATCGCGCGTTCGGCCTGCCTCAGCTGGCCCTCGAGCGCGACGGGAACGGCAAGCTCCTCCGGCGCTACACCTACGGGCTCGACCTCCTCGCCCAGACGACGTCCAATAAGGGCCCCTACTGGTACCACCACGATGGATTGGGCTCGGTGACCGACATCACGAGCGCGAGTGGGAGCTCGCTCTGGTGGACCGAGTACACCCCGTTCGGGGCACCCCGCGCCAGCGCCTCGACCAGCCAGGCTCCGGTCAACCTCGTCCGCTTCAGCGGCGCGTATCTCGACACCCTGAGCGGGCTCTACCACCTCCGGGCCCGCCAGTACGATCCATCGATCGGGCGGTTCCTCTCGACCGACCCGCTTGCCGGGCCGATCACCGATCCGTATGTCGGGGCGTACGTGTACGTCGGGGACGACCCGGTCAATCGGGTGGACCCATCGGGCCTGGAGTCGCAGAGCCCGTCATCAGCCGAGTCTGCGGCTGCTGCGCGATGTGCGGCCGCTCATTTCGTCACCGTAGCCGTGGAAATCGCAGCGTTCGAGGGGGAAGCAGCCCTGCTCCAGGGTCACCTCGCTGCTGGACCTTTCGTGCCTGTGCAGGCCGCCCTGCTCGTTGGGGATGCCGCGTTCCTAATGACGCAGGTCGGAGTCTTCATCATTGTTTCCAGCGCCTGTGGGGCGTAGGTGTGATCGATGTCGTCGGCCTAGCGATCACAGCCGCGATCTGGCTTCCGCTGGTCGCCCTGGCTCGCCGCGAGACAGTCCGTCGCGTTCGGAATGGCACCCTTTCGGCAAGACGCGGCGCTTTCGTGTTTGTGCTTGTCTTGGCCCTTGCACCGTGGTTGCTCTGGCTAACGGGGACCATCCCCATTCAGCCGTCGAGTGTCCTCTGGCTCACGCTTGCGGGGGGAGTACCGGGCTATTTCAGTCTTGCCGCCGTGCTCCGCGGCCAACAGCCCGGCGGGTAGAGTTCCTGGCGGAACAATCCAGTCCGGTTCGTCGATCCGAGCGGACTGGAATCGAGGCCGGCTGGCACGCCGCCCGCCGCCACGAACCCGGGTGCATGCCTCACGTCGATCCATGGGGGAGCATTCATGACCTTCGCTAACCTCGGGATTGCCGCCGGTGGGATTGTTCTTGCCGGCGGTTCGTTCACGCTGTGTGGCGTTTCGTTCGGCATCAGCAC
>JAKAHU010000019.1 GCA_021825385.1 Chloroflexota bacterium
CAGGCGGCGGCCGTCGTGCTCGCGTCCGGCCCGAGCCCCTCGGCCGGGTCGTAGGCCACGGTCGAGTCCTGCGGGCCGTAGGTGGCCCCCGAGCACCAGCCGCTCGTTGTGGTCGAGCCGGGGCACGCGAAGGCGGCCGGGACGATGGTTAGGACGCCGCCCCAGTAGGACGAGGGGCAGAAGCCCTCGACCTCGAGCGCGAGCGCCTCGACGCTGGCGACGTAGGACGCTGGGATCCCGGGCGGGGCATCGATCGTCCAGCCGACGGGCACCGACGGTGCCGGGGCGGCCCCGCAGGCGGTCAGGAGCAGGGCGGCGAGGGCGATCAGGGGGCGGCGCATGGGTCCTCCGGGAACTGCTGGGGATTCTACGCCCTCTCGGCCCGACGTTGAATACGGATTCAACGTCATACAGAATCACAAGTAAATACGGATACTTAGCAAACTCGTACCGACAGTACGGGTTTCACGGGCCCGGTGCACAGGCCGCCCCGGGCCCGCGGCCGTCACGCCAAGGCCTCCTTGCGCAGCGCGGCCTCGACGACGGCCCAGGGGATGTGCGAGCGGACGAGGTCCGCGGAGGCGGCGAGGCTCGCGACCCGGGCGTCGGGACCAGCGTCGGCGGCGCGGGCAGCGGCGTCGGCGGCCTCGGCAACATAGGCGCAGACGTGGGCGGCGGCGGCGGGCGGGGGGATGGCGGCAAGGGCCGCCCATGCAGCGGCGGCGATTGCGCAGGTAGCGGCTTGGGCGCCGGGGGCGCCCGAACCGACGGATTCGGCGGTGGCGGACTCGGCGGCGCGGGCAGCCATCCGCACACTCTCCACCGTTACCCCAGGGTCCCCTCTTGCCCACGCTTCCGCGGTCCTAATCGCGGTCTTCGGCCGATCTTCGCCCTCGGGGACGTATCGAAGCGCCGACCGCGCGCAGGCGCATGCGGTGGCGACGAGGCGGCGACGATCGACGCCGGCCCAGGAGGCTGCCGCCAACATCACGTCGCCGCGGGGGCAGTCGGCCCACATCTCGGCGGGCGTGCCAGTGAGCGCCGCGAAGACGTGGATGGGCTCCCGGGCCCAGTAGGAGTTGCTCCGGCGCAGCGCATCAAGGAACTGCTTGCGGTCGAGGTCGGGCTTCTTTGGCTCCGGGGCCCGCGGGGCATCGACGCCGCCCGTCCAGCCGATCGGCAACATGATCGCCGGCTGACCGCCGAGGGGCGGGGCCCATCTGACGTCACCGGCGCGCACCATGCGCATGGCCCAGTCGAACTGCTCGTCCGTGACGTAGACCATCCGGTTCCTGCCTCCCTCGAACGCGGCCAGGACGTTCGAGCGGAACTCCCTGTATTCGGCGTCGGCGCCGAAGCCATATGGGTGACTCCGGCGGATGCGATTGAGCACCCTGCCGGCAGCCCGCCCCGCCGCCACGATCACCGCAGCGAGCACGTACGCAGCCGCGACCAGGGCGGCGGCCTGAACAGCGAACTCAGCGAGCTCCATCATTTTGTCCTCTCCCGTTGTTGGTACTGCTTCACATCCTCGACGCCTCAAGCGCCTCCTCGGCCATCCGGCGGGCGACCGCCGCGGTGATCGGCCACCTGAGATCCACCGGCAGCCCCGCCCGGAGCGCCGCGGCGTAGCCGTACCAGGACGCGGCCCGGATGGCCCAGGCCCGGCGGACGTCGATCCCCGCCGCGCCGATGGCGGTCGCGAGTCGGCTGGCGTCCCGGACGGCGCGCATCAGCTCGCTGAGATCCGCCGGACTGCGGCTCTCGCTGGCGCGGTCCACGCAGGCGAGCAGATCCGCGATCACGGGCTCGGGCGCGGCCGCCAGGGCGTATCGGATGGTGCTGTCCATGGTGGGCTACAGGCGGACGAGCCAGAGGGCGAGCGCGAGGAGGGCGGCGACCACCAGCGCGACATCCAAGAGCCCGAGGCCCCATGGCGTCCGCTTCGGCCATCGCCAGACAAGCGCCGTGCGGCAGCGGGGGCAGGCCGGCGCGCCGTCCCTCACCGGGAGGGAGCAGTTGGGGCAAGGGCTCGTGGGCCGCGCAAGTCGGCCGAGCGCCTCCGAGCCGAGTAGGGTGCCTGCGATGGCGAGCGCCGCCACAAGGAGCGAATCCTTGATCGTCTGCGTACGTCCAGGGCTGGCCATTTGAGAGTCTCCCTTGGGGCGGCTTACGGCAGGGCCATCCAGAGGGCGATAGCGAAGCCGAACCAAGACAGGGCGATCGTGACCTTCAGGGCCGCCGACGACCAGTAGAATTCGCGGGTCACTTGAACGCCCCCGCTGCCGCCTCGATCGTCGCGAGCGGGATCAGCCGCCGCACGGTTTCGGCGGAAGCGAGGAGGGAGGAGGCCCCGGCGGCCTCGGCCCCGTGGTTGCCCATTCGCGCCGCGTAGGACGCACCCGCTGCCGACGCCCACGCAAAGGCCCACTCCTCATGCACCACCGACCATGCCGAATCCGCCACCGACCATGCCGCCCATGCGCCGGCTCCAGAATCCGACTCCGTCGCCGCCCTCGCCGCCACCGTCCCGGCCTGACGCACCTCCTCGATTGTCGCCTTCCCCTCGCACCATGCGAGCATGACCTCCAGGGCGCGTGCCGGCCACTCGCGGGCGGGCAGATAGACCAGCGCCGGCCGAACGCACTCGACGGCCGCGCGGACGATGACTGAACGATCGATCCTGAGGCGCTGCGCCAGCCAGAGCAGCCAGTCGCCACGGGCGCACTCCGTCCACACCTCCGCGAGGGTCCGCTGTCCCGCCCACTCGCGCGCCTCGCTGCACGCGTCGAGGCGCTCAAGCAGCGGCTGGATTGAGTCGGTCACAGGATCCTCCCGTCGTAGTAGTCCGTCGCCCCGTCCGCGTGCGCCCAGCCGGCGAGGAGCCGGGCGAGCGTTGTCGGATACCGCGCTCTCAGCCGCCGCAGGGCGCGCGCCTCGATCTGCCGGACCCGCTCCCGCGTGATCCCCAGCAGGGCCGAGATCTGCTCCAGGGTGCGCGCCCCGCTGTCCGCGACCTCCAGGGCGCACGCCTCGGGCAACTGGTGCCCGCGGCGCCGATCCCGATCCAGGTGGTAGCGGCATCCGATCTGCTCGCAGGCTCCGCGGTCCGGCGGACAGGTCATGGCTCGCCCTCGCCCTGCGAGCCGATCGTCAGCGGCAGGACCGGGAAGCACCGGGCGATCCGCCGGACCACGGCCAGGCTGGGCTCGCGCTCGCCCGCCTCGATCATCCCGACGTAGGACGTTGAAAGGCCGGCGAGCGCCGCGAACACCGACCTGGAGAACCCCGTCCGCCGCCTGACCGCCACGACCCATCGTGTCACTTCCGTGTGCGCCATCGGTCATCCTCCTGGTCGGTGGTCTTCTCGTCGCCGCCGCCGTTGCGCCACGCCTCGAGCGACTCGTCGGCAGCCTCGGCGCGCGCCACCCGGATGCGCTCCCGGAGTCGCATGGCGCGGCGGGCGCGCGCCACGAAGTCGGGCGGCGGCCGGCTCACGGGTCCAGCTACTCGATCTCCTCCAGGTAGCCCTCCTCGATCTCGGACGTCCCCTTGGAGCCGTCGTCGTTCTCCGGGGCGTGGTGCGCCGCCTCCCAGCAGGGCAGGCAGAAGTACCCATGGGTCCAGTAGCCCGGGTAGGGCGCGGCGTCATGGGTGCCGCGCTGCCAGGGCACGACATACCGCACGCGCACCAGTTCGGAGGCCGGCGCGGGGTCGGAGTCGCAGGGCGTCCCCCAGAGGTCGCCGGAATCGCAGCGGTAGAGCGGGATCATGGTCGTCATGGCGATCTCCTTGCGGGCTGGGCTACTCGGCCTCGACCTCGGCCGCGAGCGCGTCGATGTAATGGGACGGGATGTGCTGGCGGACGAGGTCCGCGGAGGCGGCGAGGCTCGCGACTCGGGCGTCGGTACCGGCGGCGGCGTCGGGACCGGCATCGTCTGCATCGTCGTCGGAAGCGGCTTCGGCAGCGGCTTCGGCAGCGTCGGCGGCGGCTTCGGTGGCGTAGGCGGCGGTGCGGGCGGCGTCGGCGGCGTAGGCGGCGGCTTCGGTGGCGTAGGCGGCGGCGTAGGCGGCGTAGGCGGCGGCTTCGGTGGCGTAGGCGGCGGCGTCGTAGGCGTCGGCGGCGGCGTCGTAGGCGTCGGCGGCGGCCCACCGCACCCGCTCGAGCGTCACCCCCTCTTCGCCCCTCGCCCCTGCCTCGGCAGCCTCGATCGCGAGTCGCGGCCGGTCCTCGCCGGCGGGAACGTACCGGAGCGCCGGCCGGACCACGGCGCATGTCGCGGCGACCAGAACCCGGCGATCGATCCCGAGGCGCCCCGCCAGCCAGAGCAGCCAGTCGCCGCGCGGGCACTCAGACCACGCCTCGGCGAGGGTCCGCTGCCGCGCCCACTTGCGCGCGTCGCCGCACGCGTCGAGGCGCTCAAGCAGCGGCTGAATTGAGTCGGCGCGGGTCTTGGTCTCGGTGGTCATGGCGGTCTCCCTGGGGCTACTCGGCCTCGACCTCGGCCGCGAGCGCGTCGATGTAGTTCGAGAGCTCGCGGGCGCTAAGGACGACGTCCTGCGCCTCGGCCTCCTCGACCAACCGATCGCGCATCGCCTCCGGGGCCTCGCCGCCGCGCAGCGCCTCCAGGAGCTCGTCCCGGGAGTCACGGAGCCAGTCCCCGACCTCCCAGTACGCGACGGCGTCGCCCTCGTCGAGGCGCTCGATCTCGGCCTCGATCTCCCCGCGCGCCGCCATGGCGTCCTCGGTCAGCGTGCCGCGGCGGTTGCCGTTGCCGTCGGTCTCCGCCCCCATCCCGGCGACGAGGCGCTCGAGGAGCGGGGAGATCCGCCCGATCAGCGCCTCCAGGGCGCCGCCCTTGATCTCGGCGGGGATGCTGATCCGCTGCACCACGTCGTAGTAGACCGACTCCGGGAGCCCGTTGTCGCTGCGCGCCGTGGTCCCCGCGGTGACCGTCCCGTCGGGCTCGATATCGAGGTGCGCGCGGTCGATCTCGTGGCCGGTCCAGCGGAGGAGCGGCGCGCGCCGCGCGTAGAGGTGGGCGAGGCGGCTGGTGTCGATGGCGGTGCGGGTCTCGGTCTTCATGGCGTCCTCCCAGGGACTGGTTCGCTGCAGCTGGAGCCACAGTACCACAGCCAGTGGCCCCGTCAAGTGGATTTCTAGCCTGGCTCGGCCGGTGTATTTACTGGGTTTTTCCGATACGACCCAACTGGGAGTTGGCCGCCGGATCCTCTATATGGCCCCGGCTTGGCTAGCGCGGCCACAGGGCGAGGCGGATCACCATCGTGCCCTCAACCGCGAGCCACACCAGCAGCGCGGCGCCAGCGGCGAGCGCGATCCCGCGGTCCGGGATCACGGTGCGCCCTCGGCCACGCGGAAGACCAGCGCAGGAGGCGTGGCGCCCTGCGCGCGAATCTCGGCGTCGATCACGGTCTGCCTCCCGTCATCCTGCGCATGAGAGTTTCCCAGGCGAGAGCTGCGACATCCGGGACGACTGCGTTCCCGAGCCCTCGCAGTCGGTCCACCCGTCCGGCAGACCCATGAGTGCCTCGACGAAGCGCGGGTTCAAGACCCGGATGACGCTCGAGGTAGTCTCGCCATCCGGCGGCGTCGTTCCGTCCTGGGGGCCAGGGAGCGCGTGAGCCCGGATGGCGTCCGTCAGACTCGTCCCTGGGTGCGCGTTCGACCCTGGAGCGTTCCGGCCGCCCGCAGATGCCGAGTCCCCGACGGTCGGTGTCGGCCAGAATGAAGATCCGCTCTCGGCGGTGCGGCGCTCCAACGTCGGACGCTCGGAACACGCCCCATTCCGCATCGAACCCCATGCCGGCCAGGTCCCCGAGAACGACGTCAACGCCTCGAACAAGCAGGGCCCCAACGTTCTCCACGAAGACGAACCGGGGTCCCACCTCGCGAACGATCCGCGCGTACTCACGCCACAACCCGGAGCGCGCCCCGTCGATGATTCCGGCGCGGCTCCCGGCGCTGCTGATGTCCTGGCAGGGGAATCCGCCAACGACGAGATCCACGCTTCCGCGCCACGGGCGACCATCGAAGGAGCAGACGTCAGACCAGATAGGCGCCTCATCCAGCCGACCGTCCGCCATGCGCGCGACCAGTACCGCCGCAGCGTGAGCCTCCCTCTCCACGTAACAGACCGTTCGAGCGACTCCAGCGTCCCGGAGTCCAAGGTCGAGCCCTCCGACGCCGGAGAAGAGACTGATGGCACGTAGAGCCACACGCTACCTCCCGCCCGTCGTCGCCCGATACCGCACCACCCGTGGACCCTCGATTCTCCAGAACTCCGGCCCGTGCCGGTCGCACGCCACGGTCAGAACCAGCTCGCGCTCGATGCGCCCCGGAGGCGCGATGGCGGCGACGGGCGCGGGATCGAGGTGCGCGTCGGCGTAGACCGCGAGCCAGCCTAGGCCGACGAGCGCCGCGCCGAGGAGGATGCCGCGGAGGAGGTCAGTCATGGTTTCTCCCAGCGAAACTTGGTCCGTGTCGGAGCATGATCCACGCGCGGCCGGCTTGGGTGATTCCAGCTGCCGCCGGCTTCGCCGATCAGCCGCCACCCGCTCGCCCTCAGACTGGTGCCTCCCTCCTGGGGCAGCGTGTAGGTCACCAGTCGCAGCCACCCGATCGCTCGCGCCGCGCGCCAAGCCGCACCGTAGAGCGCGGAGCAGGCGTTCGGCGTGCCATCGGTCGCCACGCGCGTCACCTCTGCGGTGCGCCCGTCCTGGAGGTGCCGCGCGACGGGCCGCCCGACGATCGCCACTCCCACGATCTTGCCGCCGACTGACGCGCCGATGCAGAACAGGCACCCGCGCGGAGGCCGGTGATGCCGGTGGTGCTGGGCGATGTAGGCGCATGCGCCGCGCAGCGTGACGGGGACCACCTCGATGCGCGCCTGGAGGAGGTCACTCATGGTCGGCCCCGTGGTCGAGCATCCCGCGCCGCTGAAGCTCATCACGCACGAGCGTCGTCGCCTCCTCGAACACGGCGAACGCCGACATCCGACGCGCCTGGCGGTACTCGATCTCGATCTTGTGACCGGTCGGCGTTCCGATCTGCCAGACCAGCGCGACGAGGTCGCGGGTGTGCCGGTTCTCGGCCGGGACGGCGTAGAGCCCGAGCAGGCGCGGGGGATCGGGGATGAAGGTTGGGTCGGTCACGGGCCCCATCCCTTCAGCACCTCAAGCGCTCGCTTCATCGACGCCCTATCACCCAGGGCGAGCGCCAGGGCCGCGTCGCCCAGATCCCGGCGGATCCAGTTGGCACCATTCTCTCCGCGGAGGCCGATCCGCAGGCGGGGAGGGAGGGTCTCGTCGCGGACCCTGGCGATCTCCCGCTCCAGGTCGCTGCGCAGCTTTTTGATGGGCGTGGTCATGGCTCCCACCCCTTGAGTGCCTCGTAGGCGTGGAGCATCGCCACGACGTCGCCTTCCGCGAGCACCGTGGCGGCCCAGTCCAAGTCGTGGCACATGAGGGAGGCCGCCCCGGGGAGCCCTGCCTCTTCGTACTGCGGGAGCACCTCATCGCGCACGCGGGCCATCTCGCGCTTGAGGGCGACGCCGAGAGGAATGACGGGGTCGGTCACGGCTCCCACTCCTTGAGCGAGTTGTAGGCGCGGAGCATCGCCACGAAGTCACCCTCCGCGAGCGCCTTTGCGGCCATGTGGAGATCTAGACGCATGAAGGCGACCTCACGCATAAAGGCGGCATCGGAAGCCCTGGGGCGATCCGCCATCAGCAGGTAGTGCGGCAACACGACATCGCGAACGCGGGCCATCTCGCGCGGCAGGGCCTCGCCGAGGGCATCGATGGTGGTCACTTCGCGCCCCTCCACGGAATCGAGCGGATCACCTTGTCCTCGGGCAGCGTCTCGCTCGCCCGCGACGGGAACTCGCGCTTGGCCCAGGTGAGCGGGTCGTAGTCGCTCTCGCGGAGGTAGCGGTTCGTCCTGGCCTCGTCCCGGGCGGCGCGGACCACGATGACGCACCACGCGCCGACCGTGAAGCCGGCGAAGAACAACGGGAGCAGTGGGATCAGGTCTTCCATAGAAGCTCCTCTGCGATGGGGGTGATCGTCACAACGGAGAGATCCTTCTGGCCTCGGTAGATCGTCGCCTCCAGGCTGACCACCTGGCGGTCGTCCTTGAAGGCGACACCGTTGAGCGCGTCGAGCACCAGCTTCGCCAGGTTGTCGATGTCGGCGCGAGCGCGGCCGTCCTTGAAGACGAACTCCGCGCGGACGGCGACGGGGCACTCGATCGGCCTCGCGCCGGCTGCGCGGGCTAGAAGCGCGATCCTGTGCTCGGCGGCAACGGTCGCAGCCGGCGTGTACGTGTTGCCCCGGACCACGCGCGGGCGGTCCTTCGGGACCGGCCGGCCAGGGATGGTGACGGTGATCGCGCCCTTCATCCGGCCCTCCGGGTGGACGCTTCGCGCCGCGCCGTCTCGACCTCGATGGCGCGGCGAAGATCGAGCAGCTCCGAGAGCGTCGCGTGACGCAGTCCGGCCGGCGAGAGCGCGCGCAGGCAGGACCCGCAGCGGCGGGCTTGGCGCCCAACGAAGCGGTTGCAGGTCACGCACCGATCGCGCACCGCGCGCTCCTTACCCGAGACGCGAAGTGCGGCCGCGGCGCGCTGGCGGGCGAGGCGGGCGGGGTCGATCATGCGGACCGCCGCTTGGCGAGCGCCGCCTCGACGACCGACCAGGGGATGTGCTGGCGAACGACGTCGGCCGAGGCGGCGAGGGTTTGACGACGGACGGAGACGAGGTGGTCGTAGGCCCCGTAGGCAAGCGCATCGGCCGCGCAAGAGGCGGCGAAGGCAGCGTGCGGCGCGCCAGCCGCGGCAAAGGCAGCCCGAGCGGCGTGAGCGGCAGCAGAGGCAGCGGCGAAGATGGCGTGCGGGCCGCTGCCGCCGAATCGCGCAGATCGACCAGCGGCCATCCGCGCGCGCCTCAGCGTCGCCCCCTTCTCGCGTCGCGCCCACGCCTCGGCAGCCTCGATCGCGAGTCGCGGCTGGTTCTCTTTTGCCGACATGCACCCAAGCGCGGGACGGGCCGCGGCACAGGCCGCCAGGGCGATCGTTCTCCGATCGACTCCCACCTGAGCAGCGGCTGCCAGCAGAACGTCGCCTCGCCGGCACGCAGCCCATTCCTCGGCGGGCGTGCCGGGAAGGGAGGCGAGCGACTCGGCCACCTTGCGGCCCCAGTATGAGTCGAGGCCCAGGAGGGCGCCCAAGAACTGCTCGCGCGTGATCGAAGCGGTCATGTCGGTCTCCGTTGGGTTGGCGTGGAACTTCGTCATCCCTCTTCTCCTGGCTCCCGGTCGGTCTCGCACCAGGGCTTTGGCGGGGGAGTTGTTGTCGTGGGCGCCGGATGCGCCGGGGACCCGGAATCCGGGATCGGCTGCCGATGCGCCCGAGCACGGATCCGATCGAGCGCGGCCCGCAGTCGAGCCATGGTGTCGTCGTGCCGCATCACCGAAACCCCGTGGCGGACCCAACACGGTCCAGTTCGTAGAGCGACTCGCTGCGCTTGATCACCCGGTAGGCGACGTGGCCGCCGCCACGGAGGCGACGCAGGATACGCGATGCTGAGTCCGGCGAGCCACCGCCGAAAGATCGCTTGACGTGCTCTGCCAGGTCGGCGCCGTGGAACCGAGGCGTGCCGGCGGCGAGGCGCTCGCGGCACCAGTCGAGGACGGACTCCCCGATCTCGCTCTCGACGCGGGCGAGTTGCATCGACTGCTCGCTGGCGCCGGGCGACGCAGTCGGCGGCCGCCACTCCAGCAGACTCAGTTGGTCCTGGACCTCGGCGCTCATGGCGTGCTCGCGGACCGACGGAGGG
This sequence comes from Chloroflexota bacterium, assembly GCA_021825385.1. Classification (GTDB taxonomy): domain Bacteria; phylum Chloroflexota; class Limnocylindria; order Limnocylindrales; family CSP1-4; genus JAKAHU01. The sequence goes on from JAKAHU010000019.1 coordinate 9,854, forward strand.
AGACGCCGAGGGCGGGCGCCGCGGCCGACCCGGACGCCGGCCGGATCCGGTCGAGGAGCCTGTCGCGGTACGCCTCGGGAAGGGCGGCGGCGAACTCGCGGGGTCCGAGGTTGGTCGCGAGCAGGGTCCGGCGGCCATCGCGGTAGCGGCGATCCAGTAGGGCGTAGATCGCGGCGTCCGACGACGGATTGCCCCTCTCGCAGCCCCACTCATCGATCGCCAAGTAGGGCGCCATCGCGAGGTCGGACCAGGCCGACGCGTCGAACGTCGAGAGCGCGACGAGTTCCTGGGCATCGACGTAGGCGCCGCGCATCACCCACGCGCCCCAGGCCGCCGCGAACGTCTTGCCGGTCCCGCGGTCGCCGTAGCTCACCAGGCACCAATGGGCCGCCGGCGCGCCCAGCCAGTCCCGGACCGCGATCAGGGCGGGCGTCTCGAGCGGCTCCCGGAGGAGCGGCAGGAGCCTCCGGGGGATGCGAGCGCGCCGGCAGCGATCCGTGAAGTCGCGCTCGCGATCCCGCTCGAGCGACGCGGCGTGCAGTTCGCGCAGCCGGGCGGCGTGCTCCTGGTACTCCGGCGTCTCCCCGATGGTCCGGGCTGACGCGACGATCTCAGCGATGGTGCGCATGGCTTCTCCCTCCCTCACAGGATCCCGGCGTTGCCTGGATCGTCGTACTGGCCTGACGGGACCACCGGGGTTCTCGACCCGGGGCGACCGGACCCGCGGATCGCGTCGAGGTGCATCCCGAGCCACGGTTTCGCGGAGGCCCGGATCGCCTCGGCCGCTCGAGCGGCGACGGCCGCGACGGACTGCTCCCCGATGGCCGCCTCGACGGCGCCGCGGGCGACTGCATCCCGGGACCACGCCCCCGTCACCCCGAGGGCCCGGAGGGCCTCCAGGAGGGCCGCTGTGGCCGGATACCGGAGGGCGTAGGTCTCGGCGGCCCCAAGGATCTCGAGCCTCGCAGCGGCCCCGGCCTCGCGCGGAGACTGAACTGCGCGCGCGCCTTTGTGTGTGTTTGGTTCGGTACGGCACGGTACGGCTAGGCTAGGCGTGACGGTTTGGTCACGGGTCGTGATGGATGCGTCACGCGGCGTGACGGTACCGTCACGCGTGTCGTGTTTTTCGGTATCCTCCGTCACGTCTTGTGACTGGCCCCCGACGGGGCTTGAGGGGGTGCTGGCGGCGTCGATGCGCCCCGCCCGCGCGAGGTCCCGGCGACGCTCGCGGGCCTTCTTCGCCCTCGCGCGGTCGCTCGCCTGGGCCTCCTGAGCGTCCAGAAAATTGGGGATGACGAGGGCCTCGCCCTCGATGCGGATGCAGCCGTCGGCGAGGAGCTCGTCGAGCGCGGGCTCGAGTCGGGTCCACTCGCCCGGATGGCCGATCGCGACCACCGCGCCGCGGCGCCCGAGACGGCCGAGAGGGAGGACGCCAGCGCGATCAACTTTGCGCAGCAGGAGGCAGAAGAGCCCCTGCGCCAGGAACGACAGGCACAGCCATTCCGGGGTGTCCCTGGTGTAGAGCCGCACATACCTCTCGTCATCCCAGGTCATGGCGCTTCCGGTTGAGCGAAGAGGGAGAGCTGCTCGCGTGCCGCGCGGAGTCTCGCGACCGCCGCGGCGTGAAACACAGGATCGCGCTCCCAGCCGATGAACCGGCGCCCGGCGCGGATCGCGGCGACCCCCGTCGCGCCACTTCCGCCGAACGGGTCGAGGACGAGGTCGCCACGGTCGGTGAAATCAGCGACGAGCGCGCCCATCAGCCCGTCCGGCTTCTGCGTTGGGTGAACGCGCTTGGCCCCTTGCGCGGCGTCCTGCGGAGAGCAACGCCAGATCCCTGGCCGCCCGCCCCCGTTCCAACGACTCTTGCCGGCGCACGGGGCGTGGAAGATGTTGATCATCTCCACGGCGACGCCGGGGCGGTCGCCGGAGATCTGCGGCATGACTACGATTTTGTCCCAGACCCCGGTCCTCTTGAATTGGAGCCCGGCCGCCTCGCATGAGTCCCGCCAGAGGTGCGTGGACTCGGCGTCAGAGAAGATGATCACCCACCGTCGCGCGAGGCGCGCGAACTGCCGAGCGGCCTCCTCTCGCACAGCATCGGACAGGTGGGCGAATCCGAAAGATGGGACCGAAACCAATCTGCCCCCCGAGAGGCCCCGATGGGCATCCCGGCCCGAGTGGACCGCCTCAGAGTACGGCGGGTCGGTGATGACGTGATCGACGCTGCCGTCAGGGAGCGCCGCCATCCCCTCCAAACAGTCCCCGAGGAGCAACTCCCAGGAGACCACGGCTACCTCCCCTGCGGTCCGACCCCTTCGAGAAGCTCGCTCGCCGTGACCCCGAGGGCGGCGGCGAGCCCCAGGACCCGCCGGAGCGTCGGGTTCACGGTCCGCGAGCCTGTCTCCAGGCGCGACAGATCCTCGCGCTGGTATCCGGCGCGGGCAGCAACGACGGACTGGGTCAGACCGCTGGCCTCGCGGAGCGCGCGGACCCGGTCACCGAGGGAGAGCGTCTTCCTTTTGGTGGGCATGTGTCGGTGCTACCACCCGGCGCGCGCGCTGTCAACATCGCCCCCGTCGAGGCGCACGCCATCGTGGGCTTGACACCCCGTGGCGCGCGTGCCATAGGTGCTCACGGGAGAGTGAGCCATGACCGAAGCGGGATCGATCGCCGGGCTGACGCAGTTGCTGCATGGCAGGCCGCCGCAAGAGGCCTTCAATATCTGGATGCGCAACGTCCTGATCGAGGAGGCGTGGTATCGCTGCGACCGCGGGGATCGCCTCCTCGGGTTCGCGGAGTCCGTTGGGATCATCCGAGAGGACTTGGTCCCAGCCGTGGTCGAGTGTATGCGCCCCATCCTGGCGTACGCCTATCCTCGCGAACAACGAGCCGCGCACGCCATGGATGTCGCGCTCGCGTGGCACAACAAAAAGGCCACCTACGATATGGCGGCCAGCGCGATCGACGAGGTCGCTGGGTCCTATGTGGGCACCGGCGCCGCCAGCCATCATCGCGAGGCGATCCGCTTGATGCTCACCCGTCCTAGCGTGGCGGTCGGGCATGTGGCCTGCGCTGAGTTTGAGCGGGAAGAGCACCTTGCCCTGCGAGCCGGGCGCTCGCCCCAAGAGGCGCTAGCCGAGGGTCGCCGGGCTCAGGCCGCGTCCCTTGCGGCGTCCGCCAACGTCATCCGTGAGCAGATTCCGATCGCCTGGATCCTCGACGGTGCCGAGAGGCTCTCGTGACGCCGCCCGTCAACGATTCGGCAGAGGGCGGCTCCCCCCCGCCGCGCGTCTCGCGCGAGATCACGGTTGGCGAGGCGCAGCTCTGCCACGTCCGCACCTGGGCCGGCGACTCGTCCAAAATCGAGCGCCTCGCGGACGCTCTGGAGCGGTGCAATCGACGCGCGATGGCGGCCTGGATCGCCTCGGGCCGAAGGATGCCGTGATGTCCGTCGGACACGTCCAATACCACCCGGAGGAAGTCGCCATGCACCTGTCGCCGTCGGAACGCCGCACCCACGAATCCTACGAGTACGCCCGCGAGGCCGAGGCGGAGGGGCCAGGGACCGAGGAGTCGTGCGGCGCATGCGAGCGCCCCATGGCAGAGGACGAGGGGGTGCGCCTGGAGGGGGACTGGTGCTGCGCGGCATGCGTCCTCCAGGTCGCCTCCGAGCGCGCCCTCGACGGGTGGGCGACGCGGCCAGAGATCGAGCGTAACCAGATCCTCGCGGCGGTCGAGCAGGCTGTGGCGGTGCTCCGGTGAGCGCGATCACCCGCGACCAGTTCCTCGACGCCCTGCGGCGCTCCATCCTCGCCGGCGGCCATCGGGCGGCGGAGGCCCTCTCGGCTGTCCCCGGGGATCCCGCCGCCATGTGGGCCGGCTGTCTCCGGGGCGACATCCTGCTCTGGCTGGCCTCCTGGGCTGGCGTCGATCGGCGCCTGGTGGTCGGAGCCACATGCGCCGCGGTCCGGCCGGCGCTTGGGTACATCCCGCAGGGCGAGGACCGGCCGCGACTCGCGATCGAGGCTGCCGAGGCGTGGGCGAGGGGTGAAGAGGGGGTGACGGTGGATTCGGTGGGCGGATCCGAACAGGCGGCCTACGCTGCCTGGGTCGCCCTCCGCGCGTCCACCCGGTCCAACCCGTCCGCCATGGCCGCCTCGGCAGCGGCCCAGTACGCCGCCCTTGCCGCCTTCCGGGACTCCGCTGCCGTCGATGCCGTCGCCGCTGCCGCCGATGTTGCCTCTGCGGACCCCGCCCTCGCCGTCCTTTTCGCCGGCGCCGCGGACGCTCTCGCTAGGGGCCTTGTCCGCACCGCCTATATGGCCGCCGTGGCTGACTGCGTCCGCACCCAGATCCCATGGCCCGTCGTTGAGGCCGTGCTCACCGAAAGAGGCATCGCATGACCATCCCCTCTCTGTCCCGCGCAAGCCAGGCGCTCCGCGCCACCGGCCTTGGTGCCTCCGAGGTGCCCGTCGCCCTCGGGCTCTCGCCTTTCCAGTCGGCCGCCGAGCTGGCCGCCGTCAAGCGCGGCGAACTCCCGCCTTTCGCCGGCAACGAATACACCCGCTGGGGCCAGCGCCTCGAGCGACCGATCGCGGACGAGTGGATCGATCGTCGTCGCGAGGCCGGGGCCGAGCTCGCGATCTTCACGCCGCCGACGCTGCGCCATCGGTCCTGCAAGGCCCTCCTCGCGAGCGCGGACCGAGTGATCGTCCCCGCGGGCCACCGAGCGCGCGCGACATGGCTCGGGGTGCTGGAGATCAAGGCGGTCTCCGCGTACCGCTCCAAGGAGTTCGGGGACCAGGAGGACGCGATCCCGGAGGCGTACCTCACCCAAGTCCAGGCGCAGCTCGAGGTGCTCGACCTCGACGAGGGCTGGCTCGTCCCCCTGATCGGGGGCAACCAGTACCGCGAGTACCCGATCGTCCGCGACCGCGAGATGGGCGCGCAGATCGTCGAGTTCACCGAGCGTTGGTGGTCAGACCATGTCGTTCAGGGCCTGCCGTGCCCCGTGGACGGGAGCGAGGCCTACGACCGCTACCTGCGGCGTCGCTACCCGGCGAGCGTCGGACCGGCGCTCGAAGCCACGCCCGAGCGACGCGCGCTGGTCGATGCGGTCCGCAACGCGAAGGCCGCGCTCAAGGTGGCCGAGCGCGCCGAGGCGGAAGCCGTCGCGGCCCTCAAGACCGCCATCGGTGACAGCGACGGGATCGCCGGCCTCGCGACCTGGCGCAGCAATCGCCCCTCCGCGCGAGTCGATTGGGAGGGCGTCGCGCACGCCTCGGCCGCCACCAGGGAGGTCATCGCGCAGCACACCACCACCACGCCGGGGGCTCGCCAGCTCCGGCTCGCCAAGGAGAGCACATGAGCGCCCAGATCCAGCAGTCCATGTCCATCGCCACCGTCCGCGATCTGCTCGACCGGTCCCGCGACCGCCTGGCCGAGGTCATCCCCAAGCACCTCACGCCGGACCGGCTAATCAGGGTGGTCCTGGCGGCGGCCGGCCGGACTCCCGCGCTCCTCGAGTGCTCGCCCTCCAGTCTGCTCGCGAGCGTCATGCAGGCCGCACAGGTGGGCCTGGAGCCCGGGAGCGCGCTCGGGGAGGCGTACCTCGTTCCCTTCAAAGGCGAGTGCTCCCTGATCATCGGCTACCGCGGGCTGATCAGTCTCGCGCGACGGTCGGGCCAGATCCTGTCGATCGAGGCGCACGTCGTCCGCGAGCGCGACCACTTCACCTGCCGCTACGGGCTGGACCCGGCGCTCTCGCACGAGCCGGCCATGACGGGATCCCCGGGCGACGTCGTCGCCGTCTACGCCATCGCCATCCTGCGGGACGGCGGACGGCAGATCGAGGTGATGACCCGCGCCGAAGTGGACGCGATCCGTGGGCGGTCGAAGATGTCGGGCAGCGGACCGTGGGTGAACGACTACGCCGAGATGGCGCGCAAGACCGTGGTGCGCCGGATCTGCAAGTACCTCCCGCTCTCCATCGAGCTCGCGGAGGCGATCTCCATCGACGAGTCGTCGGAGGTCGGCGATGCCCCTTCCGTGGTCGGCGAGGTGATCGGCTCGACCATCGGGCGCGCGGTAGGCGTCAAGGCCAAGCTCGCCGCGAAGATCGGGCGGCCGGCGCCGCAGGCCGAGGAGCGCGAGCCCGAGGCGGGCGACAAGGAGGAGGCGCCGTGACCCCCGATCTGCGCCGCCTGCTCCTCGACGTGATCCTGCTCGACGGCGAGCAGGACGCCGCGCCATCGCTCGGGGACATGGCGAGGAGGGCCCAGGCGATCCTCGACGCCGAGGCGAAGGGGACCGAGGCCGGCGCGATTACCGTGGAGCACATCAAGGCGACCATGCTGGCCGGCTTCCGCAGCGGCTGGGCGGCGGCCTGGGTGACTGTCGCGCAGGCGTTCGAGGGCCACGGCGACAAGGAGCCCGCGGCGTGGGCACGCGGGATGGCGAACAAGCCGCCCGAGGTCGAAGCGGTGGACGGGTCCACGCCAGAGGGGCGCGCGATCGTGGACAAGAGCGAGGCCATCTACGTCGAGCGGTTCAGCGCCGGGAAGCCGCGAGGGACGCCGTGACCCGCCTCCTGCGTCGCTGCCTGATCACCGCCACGAGACTGCCCGTCGCGGCGGCCTGGGACGCCATCTCGCTGGGCAACCTCGGGGAGGGGCTCTCCACCACGCGCGTGCTCTATGAGCACCGGCGGATGGTCAAGCTGGACGCCCTAGTGGACGAGGCGGAGGCTCTCCTGGGGCTCTACCGAAAGGGCAGCCCATGAAGAAAGCGACCACCAACCAGCCGCTCTCCGAGGCGGTCTTGACCGTGCTCCTCCGGGAGCAATTTCCGGCTCCCGAGTTCGCCTTCATGCCGCAAGTCCGCAACGGCACGGGGCGCTCCCGCAGCGCGGCGCGCACGGCCGACGCGGTAGCCATGAGCCTCTGGCCGAGCCGCGGTCTGGAACTCCACGGGTTCGAGCTGAAGAGCGCCCGGGCCGACTGGGTGCGGGAGAAGACGGACCCGGAGAAGGCCGAGGAGATCCTCCAGTTCTGCGATCGATGGTGGCTTGTGGTTGGCCGGGAAGATCTGGTCCTCCCCGGAGAACTGCCGCCCACCTGGGGCCTCATCGTCCCGCAGGGCAAAAAACTGGTGGTGAAAACCGAGGCGCCGAAGCTCGAAGCGAAACCGCTCGACCGCGCGCAACTCGCCGCCATCCTGCGCCGGGCCGCGGAGTGCGTGGTTCCGCGCGCTCAGATTCTGGCCGAAGTGCAGCGCGAGAGAGAGAAGGTCATGGAGCAACTGGAGGAGCGGGTGCGGATGCGCACTCTCGCCATCGAGCATGCTCGCGACGCGCTGGCCAGAGAGCGCGAGGAGTTCGAGCGGCGATCCGGCATTAGCCTGGACCGCTGGAGCCTGGGGAACATCTCCGAGGCCGTCCGCTTCGTCCAGGGAGGAGGGCCCAAGGGGAGCGAGGACCAACTGCGGCACCTCGCCAGCCGAGCCAACGAGATCGCGGCGCAGTTGGCCCGGATGGTGGACAGTCTGAACCCCTGGGCCACGCAGTCAGAGCGGGAGCCTGAGTAATCCACCCGCAGTCAAGGAGCCCAGCATGAAGAGAATCTTCCAGGAGACCCGGGGATGGCCCTACGTCGTCATCCGCACCTTCTCGGCAGGTGTCCACGTTGGCGAACTGGTGAAGCAGTCCGCCAGCGGAAAGCGCGTGACCCTGCTCAGCGCACGCCGGATCTGGCGGTGGACCGGAGCCAACACCCTGAGTGAGGTGAGCCTACACGGGGTGGGCGAAGGCTCCCGGGTGAGCGAGGTGGTACCTCGGATCGAGCTGACCGAGGCGATCGAGATCATCCCCTGCTCCCCCGAGGCCGAGCAGTCCCTGCGGGGCGCGGGGTGGGCGCCGTGACGACCTACGCCTACGGGTCCGGCGGAGCCGCCGGAGGCGACGGGGATGGCGCCGGATGGGGCCGTGGTCCGGGCGACGGGAGCGGATACGGGGACGGGGGCGGGAACGGCCGGGGGTTCGGCAGCGGCCGTGGAGGCCCCCAGGGCTACGGCCACGGCGGCGGCGACGGCAGCGAGGGCGGGCTTGGTGATGGCGTGGGCTACGGGGACGGAGAGGCAAACGGGAGCGGCGATGGAGCGGGCTGGGGATGGGAGTGACCATGTTCAGAGGAATCCTGCAAAGCGCCGAAGACATCGCCGATCTGCTGGCGAGAGAATCCTACGCGACGTACGCACGCATCCCGATGGGTGAGCGCATGCTGTTGGCGCTTCGCGAAGAGGACGGCTCAATCACGGGGTACGACTGCATCATCCTGCGGAAGAGGACCCGACCGGCGCCCGACGCTAAGCCGCCGGCCCTGACGCTCGGAGGGGGCACGCCGTGACCCTGTCAGCAAGACGCGTCCTGTCGCGAGCCCGGGTCCCGCTCGAGTTCTTCGAGTGGCCCGGGCGCCGGTCGTTCCGCAGCGCGTGGATGGAGTGCCCGCGAGGGGACTGGCTGCTGCACTTGGCGGCGATCCTGCGCATCGACCGACGGATCCTGGTCCGCACCGCGGTCGAGTGCGTCCGCCCAGCGATGGCCCGCGCCGATCCCGGCATGGAGTCGCATGCGCGCACCCTGGATGTCGCGCTCGCGTGGTGCGACGGGAGGGCGACGGCCCCGGAGGTGTGGCGCGCGACGATCGAGGCGATGCCTAGCGGGCGCCTGCTGGGCTCGGGGGCGTCGGCGGCAGTCGCCCAGGCAGCGGACGCCGCCTGGGCGGCCGCATCGGCGGTGGAGATGGGGACGATGGCTTCGGTGGCGGTCGCGTGGGCGGCAGAGGCGGTAGCGACTGCGGCGGCGCCATGGGCGAAGGACGAAGCCCGCGCCGCCTTCCTCCTGGGCGCCGCCGAGACCGTCCGCCGGATCATCCCGTTCGACCTCGTCGCCGGCCCCGCCGAGGCCCTCCGACTGACGCCGTAGGCCGGATCGGGACGTCGGCCATCCGCGGTGCGACGTCCCGATCCTCCGATTCCTCCTAGGGGATTCTCTGGAATTTGCCTTTCCGCTTCCGCGCGGGTATAGCTTTCTGCCGTGCCAGCAATCAGACAGACGGCGAAGCGACCGAAGCAGATCACGCCGCAGCTCACGACGATCGAGGACGCCGCGTTCGACGCGTGGCGCGCGCAGCACTTCCCGGGCGCCTCCAGGTCGGCCGTCGTCAGCGAGCTGATGCGCGCGCGGATCTCGGCCGAGCCCAACAGCGAGGAGGCGCTGCACACCGCCGGGGCGCGGATCGCCTACCTGTCGGTCCTGACCGAGATGCGCGCCGGCCTGGGGGCGAAGCTCCGGGAGCTCTCCATCGACTTCGGGATCCGCCGTGACGCGACGCCGGACAGCGCGGTATTCCTCTCGCGGGGAACGACGCCATGAGGCAGACGGGCCAGGAGTCGGTCGAGGTCCTGCGCGACGCCCGCGACGCGGTCACCGGCGAGCGCCTCGAGCCCGAGGAGCAGCCGGTCCGGGTGACGACGCCCATCGAGGCGCCGATCACGCTCGGCTCGATCCCGATCTCCCGCCTGCGAGGCGTCGTCACCAAGGATGCGCCGGCGTTCGAGGTCGCCGCGCACTACTCGACCCTCTGCGCGACGTGCGCGAACTGGCGCCGCGCGGACTGGCGGGCGACGCTCGCGAAGTGGTCCTCGCCAGGCGCGCCGGCCGATCAGCGGGCCAGGCTCGACCGGATGCGCGGGGAGCTGATGCTGCACAAGCGCGGCGGCTCGACCGTCGATTCGCCGGCCCCGAAGGGGAACGCGGCGCTCGATCGCGACGTCGAGGACGCCAACACGATCCTGCGCACGGACGCCGGGATCTGCGGCCCGCTCTCCGAGATCTTGCGCGAGATCACGATCACCTTCTCGGTGGGCAACTGCCCGGCCCTGCTGCCGGACGGCTCGCCCGTCGGCCCGATGTACACCCCCGCGACCCCCGGCGTCGCCCGCGCCGCGTCGGCCGCCTACGACGCCGTCCTGCGCGCCGCCCAGGGCACCTGACCCACCGCACCCCAGGAGACGCCATGCCGACCCCCGCCACACCGCCGCCCTCCTCGTTCGTCGCCAAGCTCTGGGCCGACCTCAACTCCCGCGTCTTCGTCGCGTGGCGCTCGACCCTCGTCGGGTTCATGGTCGCTGCCGGCGTCGAGGCGCTCAACTTCGCCGCCGGCTACTTCGGGGCGCAGCCGCAGCCCTGGGCGCACGTCGTCGCCGCCCTCGCCGCGACCCTCGGCGCGGCCATGAAGGCGAACGCCGGCACGCCTCCGCGCGGGTTCGCCCACCACCACACGCTCGCCCTCCTGGCGCTCGGCGGCGCCGGCGTGCTCGCGATCGTGCTCGGCACTTCCGGGTGCGCGACCCTCAAGGGCGCATCCGCGACCACGACGGTCACGACCGCCGCCGGCCAGTCCTACACCCTCGCCGTCGCCTCGACCGGTGGGTGCGTCTCGTCTGCCGCCGGGGTCTGGCTCGCGCTCCCGAACACGCCCTTCGAGTGCGACAAGGTCTGCATCGACGTCCAGCCCGGGGCCGTGACGCCGGGGGCGACGTGCAGGCTCGCCGGCCGCCCCGACACGCAGTTCACGGTGCTCGTCCCCGTCCCGGTGAAGTGACATGGCGTCCCCGACCCTGCCGCCGCTGTCCGCTGCCGACAAGGCCCGCCTGGCCGCCGAGGGGCAGGCGGCGATCGGCGTCCTCGCGGACTATGCTGGTCCGCTCGGCCTCGCGTTCCTGACCAATTCGCCCATCAACTGGGCCGCGACGGTGCTGCCGCTCCTCGGCAAGCTCTCCGCGATCGTCACGCCGGCCGACGTGAAGCTCGGCCTGTCGTACCTCGTCGATCTGGGCAAGATCACCGCGTTCGAGGCGCGCCTCGCCCTGATCTTCGTCGCGAAGCACGCGCCGCACCTGACGGCGACGATCGACCCGAACGATCCCTCGACGTGGTACCTCGGCGCGAGCGGACTGCCGCTCGAGCAGACGCAGGCCGACGCCGACGCCTACGCCGCGACCACCGGCACCGCCTAGGAGGAGCCATGGGCCTCACGCAGCCCCGCCCGTACATCCCGGACGTCGTCGCCCTCGCCGCCTCGGTCGATGAGACCGGACTGCCGATGGACGGCGGCACGTTCCCGCCGATCATCAAGTCGATCGTCATCGACGGGGCGTCCTACCTCGTCACGCTCAACAAGCCGCTGCCGCGCAAGTCCTACGCCTGGTTCGTCCAGTCGAGGACGCCGGCCCTGACCGAGATCTCGCAGGACGACACCGCCGGACTCGTCCACCGCGTCGAGATCAAGCGCCCGGCCGACTACTCCGGGTTCCTCGCGTCCTTCCACCTCCTCGCCGTCGGGGCGCCGCTCTGATGCCGACCTACGTCTACGAGTGCCCGCGCGGGCACAAGGTCGAGGCCATCCGCGCCGTGGCGCACCGGGACGCGCCGATCGCGTGCGACACCTGTCTCCGCGAGGGCCTAGACGTGCCGGCCCGCCGCGTCCCGGCGCCCACGGCCAAGATCTTCCCAGGCGCCGCCCAGTAGTCCGTCATGATCGACTTCTCCTCCGCGCTCCGGCCCTCGGCGCTCTACGTCGTCGTCCAGCGAGGGTGCGCGGCATGCGAGGCCGCGGAGCCCGAGCTGGCCGCCTTCGCGAGCGCGCATCCAGGCCAGATCGTCCTGCGCCTCGACGCCTCCGGGCCGCTCCCGGGCCGCCTCGGGATCCGGGTCCGCGCGACGCCGACCTACCTGTGGCGGACGCCGGACGGGGAGAAGATCCACGAAGGCTCGCTGACGACCAAGGAACTGGAGAGGTTCACTTCGGAGCCCGTGGAGGCAGAGGAATGATCGCGGCCGTGGCGTTCTACGCCTACACCATCGCGGCCTTCGGGCTCGCCTACGTCGTCGGCCAGGCGGCGATCTCGAAGCGGCCTCGCGATTGGCTGGCCGGGCTCAACCGCGTCGGCCAGTTCATCGTCGAACTCCTCGAGTGCCCCGCCTGCTTCGGGTTCTGGACCGGAGCCCTGGTGGAGTCGGTGGGGCTCTGGCCGCAGTCGATCCCGGGCCACGCGCCGTGGGTCGCGCGCATCCTGTACGCCGGGCTCTACACCTCCGCCTCGAACCTGATCCTCGCCATCGCGACGGGGATCGTCGCGCGGCCCGAGTGACCGCGCTACTGGGAGATCACATGGCCGATCCGATTCAGCCAAGCTGCCCCTTCACCTTCGAGGTCAAGCTGATCCCGGAGCCGCACATCGACGCGGCGCCGTGCCTGCGCGGCCGGTGCGTCATGTTCATCCCGGTCGGCTCGAGCGAGTCCGGCGAGCCCCTCGGCATGTGCGCCATCCCGGCCATCGGCCGGATCGTCGTCGCCCAGGCGCACCGGGACGCGGCGAAGAACTCCGACGCCGCGGACGACCGCGACGCTAGCCAGCCCACCAACTGAGGGACCCTGCCCATGTCCGACGCCCCGACCCAGCCCCGCACCGAGCTTCCCTACGAGGACTCGATCCGCCTCCTCGACGAGCACGCGAAGGAGAAGGGCGACGAGTGGCGCGTCAAGGTCCTGCGCCGAGCGAGCGCCGCCGGCCAGCTCGAGTCGGTCGCGACCTTCGACGCCGTCACGGTCGAGCAGCTCTGCACCCCCGAGACCTGGCTCCCGATCCTCTCGGGCGGCGGGCCCTACTACGTCCTCCAGGTCTACCACGCGAGCGCGCTCTCAACCCTCGCCGCGATCCTCTGCCCGCCGGTGATCCCGGGCACGCCGCGCCCGGCCGACCCGACGGTCACCTTCCGGCCCGACTGGCGCGGCCCCAAGGTCCTGCTCAGCCCCACACCTCAGAAGCCAGCGACGCCGCCCCAGGCGCCGCCAACCTCGGCGCCCGGCCCCGTCAACGGGACCGCGTCGGCAAACGTCGATCCGAGGGACGACGGAGCCGGGCGCCGTTTCTACGAGCAGCACGCGGCGCTCGTCGAGCAGAGGATCGCGATCCAGCTCGACGCCGTGAAGGCCGCGGCCGAGACGGACCGCAAGAGGCTCGAGACCCGCCTCGCGGACGTGCTCGACGCAGTCCGCAGCGCGCCCCGGCCCGGCGCGGAGCAGAAGTCGATGGGCGAGCAGCTCGCCCCGCTCCTCGCCGCCGTGGCGCCGATCCTCGCCGGCATCATGCAGGCCAGGGAGGCAGCGGACGCCCGCCGCGAGGCCCTGGAGGCCCGACGCGAGGAGCGCGAGGCCAGGGAGCGCGAGGCGCGCGAGAAGCGGGAGGCCATGATCGCGGACCGGATCTCGGCGCAGTCCTCCGAGACCTCGAAGGTGCTGGCCGCCATGTCGGACGTGGTCGCCAATTCCATGCGGAACAGCCTCCAGTTCATGGCGACGGTCCAGGAGCTCCAGGCCCCGGCCGAGGACACCTGGGCCGCCGTGGCGAAGGAGATCCCCGGCGCCATCGCCGCCTTCGCCGCCGCTCGAGCGAACGCCCCGCCGGCCGCCCCGGCCCTCCCGGCGCCCCCCGCAGCGCCCGTCGCGACGACCGCTCCCGCCGCCCCTGCTCCCGCTGTTACCCCTGCCGCGGCCTCGCCGGCGCCGGCCGAGGGGGGCGCCGACGATGGCGACGAGGGCGAGGAGCTGACCGTGGACAACGCGGCGCCGGATCAGGTGCTCGGGGAGCTGGTCCGCATGATCAAGGCGGACACGGCCCCGAAGGACGTGGCCCTGCTCTACGTCGAGGCGGCGAAGAGGACCAAGGGATTCGCCGCGGAGATCCAGAAGGGCGGCGGCATCCTGTCGGTGTTCCGCACCGCCCTGACCGACGCCTGGCTCGTCGCCCCGGCCAACGCGGACCGCGTCAAGGCGATCCTCTCGGAGCTCGACGCACAGGTCCAGGCCGAGCGCAAGAAGCAGGCCGCGGCGTGACGATCCGCAAGAAGGGCTTGCGCTGACCCGGGGCCCTGTGCCATAACGCTAGTGCCGACGCGGCTACCCCCTGAACAGGAGTGGCCGCGTTGGCATTTCGAGTCGAGACAGTCTCAACGCAACAGGCGGCGCTCAAGCGCATCGCGGAACTGATCGCGAAGGGCTCGATCGATCCGACCGTCCGGCGGGCCGCGAAGGCGATCACCCGCGGCGTCCCGGCTCGCAACGACCTGGCGGAACTCCAGGCCCTCTACAACGCGGTGAAGACCGGCACCCCCAACGTCGCGGGGCTGTCGAAGGGGATGCGCTACGTCTCCGACCCGACCGCCGCCGACTTCTTCCAGGGCGCGAAGGCGTCGCTCGAGGAGTGCGCGGCCGGCGCCTGCGCGGGCGACTGCGACGACCAGGCCATCCTGATCGGCTCCCTGGCCGCCGCGCTCGGCTTCACCGTCGGCGCCCGCGCCTATGCGCAAGCCGGGTCGCGCTCCTTCTCGCACGTCTACGCGGTCGCAGCCGTCCCGAAGCATGGCCCCTGGCCGAAGAACTACGCGGGCCACGGGCTCGACACCACGGTCCCGAAGGCGTCGGTCGGCTGGGATCCGCCCGGCGGGTCGATCCTGACGTACTGGGTGGAGTGACCATGGCGAAGCGCAAGTC
>JAKAHU010000020.1 GCA_021825385.1 Chloroflexota bacterium
GCACCGGCGATGTCGGACAGGAAGCTGGGCCGGACCGAGTTGAGCTTGATCACCACGGTCGCCGGGTCGGGAGCGGTGACGCTGTCGATGTAGGTGATGCCCTGGGCGACTCCGGTGGCGGCCCCGGGGCCATTGAGCGCGTAGTCGAAGCTGAAGACGACGTCGTCAGCCGTGAGCGGCTGGCCGTCCTGCCATGTGGCGTTCTCGTGCAGGTGGAACGTCCAGACCTTGCCGTCCGGAGACGCCTCCCAGGATTTCGCCAACCATGGTTTCGGTTCGCCGGTCACGTCGGGGAAGGCCAGGGTGTCAAACATGAACGTGGTCATCAGCCGTCCAGGGCCGCGGACGGCTGCGAAGGGGGTCGGATAGCCGCCGCCCTGGGTGCTGGCGGCCAAACGGATGGTCACCCGTTCCGCGGGGGCCACGGCCGTCCCCCCCGCCGACGTCGCACCAGGCGGCTGGCTCGGCGCAGGTGAGGCGCAGGCAGCGAACAGGACCGAGACGACCAGCAACGCGACGACGCACCGGGACAAACCCCTACCCTCCTTCGGCCAGACGCGGTCGGCTCCACCAGGCCCGAGGAGCAGACCTCCGCTTCGATCCTACGAGAGCACCGTCGGGGCTACTAAGTGCGCGTGGCACGTAGTAGCCGCGACCCCCCGCCCGGGGCCCGGGATCGACCGACGCCGAGACGAACCCGCGCCTCCGGATCCCGCCGAACTCTCTGGGCTGGCTCCCGTGCCGAACCCACGGTAACCCTCTCGCGGCTGTGTCCTGGGCTGCTCTCGCGGCCGCCATCAGCGCTGGTGCCTGCCCAGGCGGGGGCTCAACCGTGTTTCCGTGGCCGTGCCGATCAGGGTGATGCCGACCACCAGGCTGACGACGGCCAAGATTGGCGGCAACAGCCACCATGACCAGGCTTCGGTCACGAACAGGCCGGGGTAGGCCACCGCATCGCGCATCGTTGCGCCCCAGCTCGGCTGGGTGGGATCTCCCACGCCCAGGAACGCGAGCCCGGCCTGAAGGGCAACCGCCCGGCCCGCCGCCGGGATGAACTCGGCGACCGCGAGCAGGGCCAGTTCGGGAAGGATGTGACGCCGGAGCTGGTGCCACGCTCCCGCCCCGAAGCCGGTCGCTGCCCGGACGTGAGTCCGGGTCCGCAGCGTGAGGACCTGGGCCCGCAGGATGCGCGCGGTCCTCGGCCAGAACGTGGCGGCGATCAGGATGGCCAACGTGATCACCGAACCGCCGGTGAGGGCGCCCGCGAGCAACAGCAGCGGGAGCTTCGGGAGCACGAGGACGAGATCGGTGAGGCGCATCAGCACGGCGTCGGTCCAGCCCCGGAACCAACCCGAGGTCACCCCGACCAATCCGCCCACGAAGACGGTGCCGACGCCGCCGACGATCGCCACCAGGAGCGAGAGACGCGCCCCCAGGATGAGCTGGCTGGCCACGTCCTGTCCGAGGAGGTTCGTCCCCAGCAGGTGTCTGGCGCCGGGAGGTTCCAATGACCCGCCCGACAGCGCCGTGGCGCGGTACGGCGCCACCTGGTCGGCGAAGGCGACCAGGACCACGAAGGCACCGACGACGATCCCACCGGCGACTCCCGCGATCAACGACCGATGGACCGAGAGCGGACGGAACCGGGCGATGGGCAGGGACCGGGCGGGAAGGGTCACCGCGCCACCCGGGGATCAATCGAGCTGTAGGCCAATTCGACCACGAGGTTGGCCAGAAGGACGACGAGGGCCAGGACCAGGAACGTTCCCTGAAGCAAGGGGTAGTCGCGAGCGGTCACCGCGTCGTCGATCAGAGAGCCCATGCCGGGGTAGGCGAAGACGGTCTCGACGAACAGCGATCCGCCCACCGCGAACCCCGCCTGCACCGCGAGGGCGGTGAGGAACGGCAGCAGGACGTTGCGGCCGGAATGCCGGTACCTGAGCAGTCGCGGCGGAAGCCCTTTGGCTCGAGCGAGCAGCATGTAGTCCTCGCCCAGGGTCGAGATGGCCGTGTTGCGGACGATGAGGAACGTGTGGGCGGCAAGTCCCAGGGTGAGGGCGGCCAGTGGCAACGCCAGGTGATAGAGCACGTCGAACACAGAGGCAACCGTCGACGGGTAGCGCGCGAATGGCGTTTGGGCTCCTGCCATCGGGAAGAGCGGGAGGAGGACGGCGAAGCCGACGAGGAACATGCTCGCCAGGGCGTACTGCGGGATGGAACGCGCGGCCGAGAGTAAAACGATCAGGATCCGGTCGACAGGCCCTCCGCGCCGCCAGGCGGCGCTCAGGCCGGCAACGAAGCCGATCACCGACGAAAGCACCAGGGCGCTACCCGTGAGCAGGAGCGTCCAGGGCAGGCGTTGCGCGATCAGCGTCCCCACCGGGCTGTTCTGGGAGATCGACCAACCCAGGTCGCCCCGCACCAGGCCCCACAGGTAGGCTTGATACTGGCTGATCAGGGGCAGGTCGAGGCCGTAGTAGGCGGCGACCTTTGCCCGGATCTGGGGGTCGTACACGAAGCTGCCGCTGTCAGGGTTGTCGAGGCTCTGCAACGGGTCCCCGGGCATCAGCCGGGGCAGCAGGAACACGAGGGTTACGACGGCCCACAGCGTGAGCCCGTAGAGGGCAACGGTGCCAAGGTACCTGGACCACGGCCGACGGGTGGCAGCCGGCCCAGCGTTCAAGGTTCGGCCCGAGCCCGCCGGTCCCGCTTGCCGCCCGTCGTCGTCGCCCATGTCACGGAGCCGCAGCCTACAAGCGACCGGCCCGGGCCACTAAGTGCAGCTGCCACGTAGGTGCCGGTGGGAACCGGGCGCCGCCAACCGGGCGCCGGCCGCCGGGCGGGCGCCCGGCGATCGTGCCCGGACGTCAGTCCGTGGTCACCGTCTCGCCCAGAGCGCCGCGCCATCGGCCCTCGTCCACGAAGGACAGGAACGCCTCCCCGACGGGCCCGAACCGGCGGTCCCGCGGGTACACCAGGTGCCATTGCCGCCGGAGCGGGAACCCGCTGACCGGGAGCTCGACCACGGTCCCCAGCCGCAGCTCGAACGAGACCGCGTAACGAGACAGGATCGCGACCCCCAGACCCCGCGCCACGGCCCGTTTGATCGCGCCATTGCTGGCCAGCTCCATCACGACCTGCACCGGGCGTCCGGTTCTGGCGAGCGCCTCCTCGGCGGTTTCGCGTGTCCCCGAGCCCGGTTCGCGCAGGATGAACGGCTCGTCGGCGAGACGCGCCAGCGAAACGCGGCGGGCGCGGGCGAGCGGATGGTCCGGGGCGGCGATCGCGATCAGCTCGTTGGGCAGGAACGGCCGGACGGTCAATGGCACGTCCGGCCGCAGCCAGGTCCGGCCGACGACCGCGAAGTCAGCCTCGCCGGTCAGCAGCCGCTCATAGACATGCTGGCGGTTGCCGACGTCCAGGCGAAGCGCGATCTCAGGATGCGCCTGCTTGAACGCTCCGAGCACGTCGGGCAGGACGTAGATCCCGACCGTGGTGTCGCCAACCAGGCGGAGCAGCCCGCGTTCCAGACCATGGTGCGCGTCGATGGCTCGGCCAGCAGCCTCGAACTCGGACAGGATCGTGCTTGCGTGCTCGTACACCAGGCGGCCGGTCTCGGTCATCTGGATCCGTCGTCCGATCTCCTCGAACAGCGGCGCGCCGATCGTGGCGGACAGCGTCTTCACCTGGTGGGAGACAGCCGGCTGGCTCAGGTGGAGCTGTCTCGCGGCCTGGGAGAAGCTTCGGGCGTCCGCCACCGCCTTGAAGATGCGCAGCTGGTGGACCGTCACACGCCGTTCGAACAGTGATGGACCGGACTGCCCGGCGGCAACGCGATGACCCATGGCATTCATTCGAAATCTTTATAGCAGAGATCGACATAATGCATTCGCCTTCACGACGGCATTACGGTACCATCGCCGGCATCCGGCGGTCACCATGACCGGGCAGGCGCGCTGTCAGGCCGGCGAGTCGGACCAGGAAGCACGTCCCAACCTTCCTGACCGGTGGTGCTTAGCTTGACCGCGCTCCTGCGCGTTCCTCCGTGTGGCCGTCGGATTTTGCCCTCGCACCCGCCATGGAGCAGCGCTGCGATGACTGAACGTGCAGGTCGAAACCTGGGGCTCGATCTCGTCCGGGTCACCGAGGCGGCCGCCCTTGCCGCGGGCCGGTGGATGGGTCGCTCCCGGAAGGAGGCGTGTGACGAGGCCGCGGTGCGGGCGATGCGGTTGATCCTGGCCACGGTCGACATGGCCGGCGTCATCGTGATCGGCGAGGGCGAGAAGGACGCGGCCCCGATGCTCTTCAACGGCGAGTCCGTGGGCACCGGCCGGGGACCGAGGATGGACGTGGCGGTCGACCCGATCGACGGCACGAGCCTCCTGGCCTGTGGGCGACCCGATGCGATCGCGGTCATCGCCGTCGCGCCGCGCGGATCGATGTGGTCGCCCGGTCCGGCGTTTTACATGTCCAAGCTGGTCGTGGGTCGCGACGCCCGGGAGGCGATCACGCCAGCAAGCCTCGATGCCCCGGTGCCCGACCTCCTCGCGCGGATCGCCGAAGCGAAGCGCGAACACGTTCGCGACCTGACGGTGTTCGTTCTCGACCGGCCGCGGCACGCGGGCATCATCGCCGACGTTCAGGCCGCCGGCGCGCGCCTCGTTCTCCGGACCGACGGAGACATCCTGGGTGCTCTGCTGGCCGCCACGCCCGGCTCCGGGGTCGATGTGCTGATGGGCATCGGCGGCACCCCGGAAGGCGTGATCTCCGCCTGCGCCGTGCGCGCCCTCGGCGGGGCCATGGTTGGCCGGCTCGCGCCCCAGAAGCCCGGTGAACGCGAGGCCGTCGAGGCGGCCGGCATCGACCCACGACGAACGCTCACCGAGGGCGACCTCGTCGCCAGCGAGGACGTGTTCTTCGCCGCAACCGGGATCACTGACGGCGTGCTGATGCCGGGCGTTCGGTACGCCAGCGATGGTGCGACCACCGACTCGATCGTCATCCGGGGCAGGAGCGGGACCCGGCGAACGATCCATGCCGATCATCGGCTGGACAAGCTGATGAAGCTCAGTCCGATCGAGTATTGAGACCGCAGGAACTGATCATGACCAGGCCGTTCGACAGCTCCCTCGATCGACCGGCGATCGTGCCGTCGATGCTCGACGCCGACTTCGCGCACCTCGCCGAGGAGGTCGCCGATCTCGAGCGGGCAGGGGCGGATCGACTCCAGTGGGACGTCATGGACGGTCGGTTCGTGCCCCGGTTGACCCACGGGCCAGACGTCCTTCGCAGTGTCCGTGGTCTGACGTCGCTGCCCTTCGAGGCCCATCTCATGATCGACCACCCGGAGGGCCTCTGGTCGAGCTTCGTCGAGGCCGGCGCCGATCTCGTGATCGTCCATGCCGAGACAACCAGACATCTGCACCTGCTGCTCGGCGACATCCGGCGCGCCGGTGCGCGTGCGGGGGTGGCGCTCAACCCCGCCACTCCGCTGAGCGCGATCGCTCACGTCGTCGACCTCCTCGACCTCATCCTGATCATGACGGTCAACCCGGGGCAGGGCGGCCAGGCGTTCATCCGTTCGACCCTCGCCAAGGTCGCCGAGGCCCGGGCGCTCCTCGCTGCCGCTGAGTCGCCGGCCGAGATCGAGGTCGACGGCGGCGTGTCGGCGGCCACGGCGGGCGAGGCCGTCCGCAGCGGCGCCTCCGTCCTCGTCGCGGGCTCGGCCGTGCACCGGCATCCCGACGGGCGCGCGGCGGCCATCCGCGAGCTTCGAGCGGCGGCGGTCCGGCGATGACGAAGGCGACGATCGATCCCTGAGGAGACAGCAATGCCACTCGTCTCGATGCGCCAGTTGCTGGATCATGCCGCGGAACACGGCTACGCCCTGCCCGCGTTCAACGTCAACAACATGGAGCAGATCCACGCCATCCTCCAGGCCGCCCGGGAGGCGGAGAGCCCGGCGATCCTGGCGGTCTCGGCCGGCGGGAGGCGATACGCCGGCGAGCCGATCATGCGTCACATGCTGCTCGGGGCCCTGGAGATGTACCCGGAGATCCCGATCGCCATCCACCAGGACCACGGGGCCAGCGTGTCGGTCTGCATCAACTCCATCCGCTCCGGGTTCACCAGCGTGATGATGGACGGCTCACTGCTCGAGGATGCCCGGACCCCGGCGCCCTGGGACTACAACGTCGCGGTGACCACGAAGGTCACCGAGGTGGCCCATGCGGTCGGGGTCTCGGTGGAGGGCGAGATCGGGGTCCTGGGGTCCCTGGCCACGGCGACCGGTGAACAGGAGGATGGGCACGGGGCCACCGGCAGGCTGACTCGAGAACAGTTGTTGACGGATCCGGAGGAAGCCGCGCGCTTCGCCGAGCTGACCGGCGTCGA
Organism: Chloroflexota bacterium; assembly: GCA_021825385.1. Lineage (GTDB taxonomy): Bacteria > Chloroflexota > Limnocylindria > Limnocylindrales > CSP1-4 > JAKAHU01. The sequence goes on from JAKAHU010000020.1 coordinate 6,394, forward strand.
CGCGCTGGCGATTGCAATCGGCACGAGCCATGGGGCCTACAAGTTCGCGGACAAGCCGGAGGGCGACGTCCTCGCCATGGATCGGCTGATCGAGATCCACCGACGGATCCCGAGCACGCACCTCGTGATGCATGGGTCGTCGAGCGTCCCGCAGCAGTGGCTCGAGGTGATCAATGAGAGCGGTGGCGAGTTGCCCCGGACCTTCGGCGTTCCGGTCGAGGCGATCCAGGTGGGGATCCGCAACGGCGTTCGCAAGGTCAACATCGACACCGACCTGCGCCTGGCGATGACCGGAGCGATTCGTGCTCACCTGGCGCGGAACCGGAAGAACTTCGACCCGCGCGAATACCTGAAAGCCGCCATGCAGGCGACCCGGGATCTGTGTCGGGAGCGCTACGAACAGTTCGGCTCGGCCGGGTACGCGGCGGCGATCCGCCCGATCCCGCTTGATGAGATGGCCCGCCGCTACGCCGCCGGGGAACTCTAGGCCCGCCTCGGGCCGCAGCCTGCGACCGCCTCGAGCGGGCGCTACGGTTCTGTTCGACGAGCGTCGACGCGGCCCGGGCGGGCCGCGCGGCGTCGCGCGAACAGGGTGACCGCGACCGCGACCACCAGGCCCACGATCGCGACCCCGATCGACGTCTCGGTCCAGAACCGATCCGGAAAGAGCTGCGTCAGCCGCTCCGTTCGCGGGTCGAACGAGAAATTGCCCTGCGGGAAGAAGACGAGGTGGAAGAGGAGGAAGGCGGTGTCGAAGAAGAAGAGGACCGCCACGCCGACGACGACCCCCACGATCACCAGGGCGCCGGAGCCGCGCCCGATCGCGCGCCACAGCCAGTCGCTGCGCCGGTTGGTCCAGCCGATCACGACCAGGGCCAGGATGGCGAGCCCGACGACGCCGCCGAACAGCCGCAGGACGTTGTAGACGTCGACCATGTGCGACCGTTCGGCACGGTCGAGGACCGGCTGCCCGTTCACGGTCGCCGCGAACGCCGGGGGGCCGAACACGACGTCGGAGAGGATCGAACCGGTCACGCTCCGGACCTGGTCCGGCGTGTAGCCGGTGATCGCCGGGACACCGGCCCGCTCCTGCTCGAATCCGACCCAGAGCGGGTTCATGAACAGTGCGACCGCGAAGCCGACGATCACGATCGCCGTGGCCACGCTCGTGATCGCGGCGAGGAATGCCCTCGGCCCCGGCTGCCCGGCAAGCCCGGTTGCGCTTCGAGTCACCTGTCTCGACCTCCTGGGTAGCGTCTGACGCCGCCGGTCGGGACCGGCGGCGTCAGACGTTCAAGCGTGACGACCCGGGCGGCGCCAGACGCGCGCGCGGGCGTTCGATGGGGCGCCCGTCCGCGCGCTCCCGGCGGGTCAGTGGTGGCCGTGTCCCTGGTGGCCGTGCTCCTGATGGCTGTCGGCCGGATGGCCGTAGCGGTGGGGATCCTTGACGAACGTCTCATGGCAGCCGTGGCTGCAGAAATAGAACGTCCGGCCCTCATGCTGTTCCGCGGCCGCGGCGTCTTCGGGGCGGATCTCCATGCCGCAGACGGGGTCCTTCACCTTGTCGGCCATGTTCGCACACCTCCTTGGGGAATGGAGTGGTCGCTCCGGCGAGCCGACCGGTGGCCGGCCTCCGGGTCCTGCCGCGGCGGTCATCCGCGTGCATCGTGCCACCACGGCCGGAGCGGACGCGCCGGGGGACCGTCCGGGCCGGGACGGGCGAGGAGCAGCTGGGCGACATCGAGCGAGCCGTCCTCGAACCCGCGCCGGGCGGCGGCCATGTAGATCCGCCAGGTCCGGTAGACCTCCTCGCCCGCGAGCGCGCGAGCCCGGCTGGCCGAGGCCTCGAGGCGCTCGACCCAGGACCGCAGCGTGAGCGCGTAGTGTGGCCGCAGCGACTGGACGTCGAGCAGCTCGAAGCCCGCCCGGCGGGCGAAGCCGATCGCGTCCTCGACGGTCACCAGCTCGCCGTCGGGGAAGACGTACCGGCCGACGAAGCCGCCGTCGCCGAAGCGCAGCCAGCGCGGCCGGAGACCACCCCCGGTCGCGCTCGTCGCGATCCCGTGGTTCAGGAACAGGCCGCCCGGCCGGAGCGCGCCGAGCGCCGCCCGGAAGTAGCCGGGCAGCTGATCGCGCCCGACGTGCTCGAACATCCCGATCGAAGCGACCGCATCGAACGGCTCGAACCCGGCCAGGTCGCGGTAGTCGCGGATCGCCACGAGGGCCCGGCCCTCGAGACCGCGGCGCTCGATCTCGGCCGTGGCCCACTCGGCCTGGGCAGCGCTCAGGGTGATCCCGGTGGCCTCGACCCCGTAGCGCTCGGCGGCGTGGAGGACGAGCGAGCCCCAGCCGCAGCCGATGTCCAGGAGGCGCAGGCCGGGCCCGAGCCGGAGCTTGCGGCAGACCAGCTCGAGCTTGGCCTCCTGAGCGTCGTCGAGGCTCGTGGCCGGCGTCTCGAAGTAGGCGCACGAGTAGACCAGCCGCCGATCGAGCCAGAGCGCGTAGAAGTCGTTGCCCACGTCGTAGTGGAAGCGGACCGCGGCCAGATCTCGAGCGCGCGAGTGGCGCCGTCCGGTGAGGCGCGCGATCCGGCGGAGCCTGGGCGCCGGGGCCGCCCCGCGGCGCAGTCGAAGGACGAGTCGGGCCAGGCGCGGCAGGTCCGTCCCGAGCCGACGAAGGTCGAACGAGCGGCCGGCATCGACCGCCGCCCAGATGTCGCCCTCGATCTCGATGTCGCCTCGAAGATACGCCTCGCCGAGCGCGTCAGGGGATGGTGGCCAGAGCAGGCGGGCGAGCGCGTCCGGGCCGGCGATGACGACGCGGACCGGCGTCCGCGGCGGCCCGTCCACCTCGCCGGCGAGCACCAGCTCGAGCGGGCTGTCGGCCGGCAGCGCCGCCCGGGCCGCGGCGAGGATCTGGCGGGCCAGCACCTGCCGTCGGCCGAACGTGTCCGTGCGGGCCCTGCCGTCCTGCGCGTCCACCGTGTCGCTCTGAGCCATCGCGGTCGATCTCTCCGGGCTTCATGCGGATGATGCCTCACGCTGGGCCGTCGTGCTGAATCGCACCTGAGATGTGGCTGAGACGTGGCACCTGGTTCAACGGCGCATTCCGGCGGCTGACCAGGCCCGAGTACGCACTCGCGCGCAACTACCTCGCGATCGGAATCGTGGGGGTTGGAATGGCGGCCGCCCCGGGCGTGATCATGACCTCCGATCCGATCAACGCCCGGATCTTCCCCGAGGCCGCCCGGCTGCGCGATCTCGACGTCCACGCCCGTGAAGCCGACCGCTTCGAGGCGGCCGGGAGGCGGCCGGCAAAGGCGTTCGGGGACGGCTGATTCTTACCCGGCACTCAGCCTGCACTCATCCTGGGGCGATGGAATCGGGCAGCGCCCCGCGGGCATTCACGCCCTGCGGCCCGCTGTCGGCCGGCAAAGCCGGTGCGCAACGGTGCCCACGACCACGTTCGAGGAGATCTCCCACTCATGAAGCCTCAACGCGCCCGATTCGGAATGCTCGTGGCGCTGGCCACGGTTGCGGCCGCCTGCAGCTCGCCGGCAGGATCGCCTCCCGCGGCGTCGCCGACCCTGTCGATGGAGCCGGGCATGCCCGGGATGGACATGGGTTCGCCGATGAGCTCGCCGACGCCCAGCGACGGCACCGGCAGCGCCGGCGGAGCCATGCCCGCGATGGGCGGCGGCCTGATGGCCGACGAGCCCGTGTCGACCGTGGGTGCCGTTCCGGCAACCCAGTCGAGCGGTCTCCAGCCGCTCCCGTATGCCCTGGACGGCCCGACCAAGGTCTTCGAGCTCACCGCAAGGCCGGTCTTCTGGAAGATCAACGGCCAGACCCAGGTCACCGCGCTCACCTACAACGGCACGGTGCCCGGTCCGCTCATCCGGGTCACCGAGGGCGACCGGATCCGCGTCGTGTTCACGAACAACCTGACCACGCCGACGAGCATCCACTGGCACGGCCAGTTCGTTCCCGCTGCCATGGACGGCGTGGCCCAGCCGGAGCTCTCGCAGAAGCCCGTCCAGCCGGGCGAGACCTTCATCTACGAGTTCGAGGCGAAGCCCGCCGGGACGTTCATGTACCACTCGCACTTCGACACGGACACCCAGGTCAACGTCGGCCTGTTTGGCGGATTGATCGTCGATCCGAAGAACTGGCAGGCGATCAAGCCCAACGTCGAGGCCCTGCTCTACCTCAACGAGTGGCGGGTGATCGACGGCGTCACCTACCCCGCGATGCCCTCGATGGGCGAGCCAAACTACTTCACGATCAACGGCAAGACCTACCCTGACATCCCGGCGATCGAGGTCAAGCAGGGCCAGCGCGTCCGCCTGCGGTTCGTCGGCGCCGGCCAGTTCGAGCACCCGATGCACCTCCACGGCACGGGCGCGACGATCGTGGCCACGGACGGCTTTCCTGTGCCCGATTCGGCGCAGATCACGAAGGATACCTTCCCGATTCACCCGGGCGAACGGCTCGACGTGGAATTCGTCGCGACCAATCCCGGCCAATGGGCACTCCACTGCCACATCGTCCACCACGTGACGAACGACGACGTCGAGCCGGGCGGACTCCTGATGGTCATCGACGTCGCGCCCTGACCGGTGCCGGTGCCCGGCCGGCCGTCGCCCGCGCTCGACCACCCGTACCAACGAGACCGCTCTGGCCATGACCTTCAGACGATGGCGGCGTCCGGAGGCGCGTCGATAGGCTGATCAGGCGGTCGGTCCGAGGCGCCCGCCTCCGACACCGCACTGGTCATCGGTGGTCGAGCATGGACGAGGAACGAGCGGGGCCGGAGCGTGCCCCCGCCGGTAGGCCCGGGTCACGGGCCCAGGAACGGATCGGTCGAGGAATCTGGCGCCCCCGGTCGCCGACCGCCCGAATCGCCGTGGCGGTAACCGCGGTCATCCTCGTCGGGGTCGCCCTGGTCGAATTCGGAGCGGCCCAGGAGCCGCTCGAGGCGTCCCAGCGGAGCGTGGTCGCGACGGACGTGGGCCCGGGCGATCCGGCCCCTCCGACAACCGCCGCCACGCCCCTGCCCGAACCCACAACCGCGGTGGCGGAGGCCCCCATCCGGACGGTCGAGGAGAGCGGCGGGTTCAGGCTCACCCTGAAGTCGAGCGGCTCGTGCACGGCCGAAGCGCCCGCGGACTGGACCCTCACGACGACGGCCCGCTCGAACACGGCCGACCTCGCCGATCCGACCGGCGCGCTCTATGCCGGCTATGGCATCCAGGCGGTCAACACCGCCCTGGCCGGCTACGCCAGCGCGTACCCCGCGCCGCTGAACGATCCAGCCCTCTACAGCGAGGATCCGGCGACGGCTGCGGCGGCGTACGCCCGGATCGTGCTCTCGGCGCTCGGCGGATCACCCGATCTCGCCGACACGGGCGAGCCGTGGCAGGCGATCGGCGCCTACCAGCTCCGTGAGGTCGCGAGCTCGACCCATCGCGGGGTCATCTTCTTTCACGCCACCGGGATCCCGGGCGACGGGGTGAACTACACGTATGCGCTGCCGATGTACTTCGCGTTCACGACGAGCGACCGCTGGGAGGCCCAGGGCAATCTCGTGGCACGGGTGGCCGCCTCGATCCGCTGCTCGACGCAGCTCCAGCCGCCGAGTGACTCCCTGTCACCGGGCGACCCGACCGGGGGCTCCACGGGCGACGACCCGAACGGCGCCGATGCCGGCTACAACCCACAGCTCGGGACCGAGTACGCGACCGACCCGACGACCGGCGAGAACTATCTCGTCGACCCATCGACGAACTGGAGCGACACCGGCCCCGCCGGACCCGGTTACTACGTCCCCAAGGGCGGCGGCGACTACCAGAAGCTCGAGCCCGGCCGCTCGGACTGACCGGCCGAGGCACGACGCCCGACCGTCAGCCCCGCCGGAGCACAACGCCACAGCCGGTTGCGGGAACTTGGCGTGGCCGGCCGGTGCGGCAGGCGGTTCGTCGTGAGCGCCGACATGACGCCCAGCTGCGGGCCGAGATCGACACGCTCGGCTCCCGACGCCTGGCGGCCGGGTCAGATGTCCAGGACGTGCCGACAGACGCGCCGAGGGGCCAGATTCCCCGCTTGACAGCCCCGGCGGGCGGGGTTACGTTTCGGGCCGCATCTACGACTGCTCTGTCGTAGAGTCACGAGCCCAGCGAGGGGGGGATGGGACGCGGACGGTACCCTCGACGCTGGCTGGGCGCCGGGACCGCGCTCTGGCTCGCGCTCGGTTCGGCCGTGCCGGCGCCCGCCGCGGCCGGCGCCTACGATCCGGTCCTCCTGGGCTGGACGTGGCCGGCGGGCTCCACGGGCACGTGACGCTTCCGGTCGTTCCCGGCGGCCGCCTGGATGCGGACCGCCGTCACCGGTGCGCTCAACACGGCCAGCCGCGCCAAGACGACAGCGACGAGCCAGTTCACGACCTGGTGGGTGTGGCTCGCCTCGAACCTCCGCTGGACGAACGGAGCGGGCGGGCGGACCTGTGGCTCGGACACCGGTGCCTTCGACGTGCAGACCGTCACCCTCAACGAGATGGGCCACGTGAACTTCCTCGCCCACCACGTGAACCCGGCCTATGGGGATGCCGTCGTCCCGGCAGATCCAGTGAGCGATCCCAGGTCGTCGCCCCCTGACAACTCGGAGCCCGATCTACAAGGAGGGGATGCAGATGCGCAGCTTCCGTCTCGCTGCAACAGCCGCGCTCGCGGCACTGACAGTGATCTCATCGCTCGCTCTCTCGCCTGGGGTGGCAGCCAGCGGGCCGAAGCCGATTGCCCGACCGCACATGGGTTCACCCGCCAACGACCAAGGGACGATCTACTGGGATGCCAAGGCGGGCCAGAGCCTCTGGGACGTCTCCACATGGGGTAGCTGCCGTCGGGTCGTCTACTACAAGATCGATCCAGCCGTTCCGGCAGGATGGACGGCGGCAATTCGCGCCGGGATCGCGGCCTGGAATGACGCGTACCAGTGCAGCCCGAACTGGACGGAGGCAACCGGATCAGAGACTGTTCGCCTGACCATCAAGACGGGAACCTCCGCCTGTGGGACAAGTTTCTCGGTAGCGATGGCGTGCCGAAACCTGGCAAACAGCTATATCGATCAAGCGTGGACGATCATGCTCAATGGCAGCGTTCATGGCGTCGCCGTATCCGGGAAGTTCGATGTCCAATCGATTGTTGCTAACGAGATGGGCCACGTCTCGTACGCGGCTCACAATCCGAATTGGGATGACGGCGTCGTTCAAGCGAATGCCTGCACTTGGGGCACGACCTCTTGCACGGTCACGAACGATACCGTGTCAGGTTTTTCGCAGTACGTCGTCTCTTGCAGCAATTGTGGAAACCGCCGAGCAAAGCTGGTGGGTGACAGCGACCTCCTGACCCACGTTTACGGCGTCAACTGCAACCCCGGTCCCTGTGGCCCCGTGCAGCAGGCGGTCGACCCGGGGCTTTCGGCAGCCGACCAGGCGGTGATCGCGGCCTCCTTCCGGCCAGGCGCCGATCCCTCGAGGTACTTCGTGGACATCCTGGAGACCCGCTAGTGTCACGATGGGGTACCTTCGACACCTGCCATGACCGGGTGTTCACGTTGGCAAGAAGGATCCTCGGCTTCGGTTCTCTCGGTCTTGTCGTTGGGCTCGTGCTCGGTGGCCTGGTCCTCGCCTCGTGCGGCGGATCGAACACGAGCGGCGAGGCGCCGACCACGCGCACCGGGTCGGCGGCCGTCCTGGACCAGCGAGCCGGCGGGCAGGCCTCGGTCGTGGCCACGGCCGACGGGATCCTCGTTGCGATCTCCTATGGGATTGGAGATCAGCCGACGTGCCCGGCCGGACCCGTTGGCCTGGTGGATGAGTCTGGCCGACTGGGCTGGCGGGCCGAGCCGCCCGCCCAGCTGTTCACCGTCGCCGGCCGCGCGTCCGATTCGAACGTCGTGGCCGACGGCGTGGGCACGGATTGCCGGCCGGGCCCGTTCGTCTCGACGGATGCCGGGGTCGGCTGGCAGCCGAGGTCGCGGCCGGACGGCTTCACGCTCCCGATGCCCTGGTTGGCGTTGGACCCGGGCGGCAATCGGGTGCTCGCCTGGACGGCCGGTCGGGTGTTCGAGACCGCTGACCTGGGGGCGACCTGGACGTCGCGGCCGTCCTCGGCGCGTCCGCTGGCGATCGCGCCCGATGGACGTCTGTTCGGCTGGTGGGCACGCGGGATCGTCACGTCGACCGACGGCGGCGGTCGCTGGTCGCCGTACAGTCTGGACGCCGGAGCGGCGATCGGCCAGCCCCGGGCCGCGGTCACCTGGGGCGATGGGGTCGTCACGGCCGGAACCGACGGCCTGGTTCGCGTCGACCCGGCGGGAGACCGCCTCGTCCTCGACGAGGGCGATGCCCTCGCCGTCGCGACCGGCGGCCGGCCCGGGTCGGAGTTCCTCGTTGCCGTGGTCGTGGCACCCGACGGTTCGACCCGCCTGGTCGTGGCCGCTCAGCCCGATGCGATCGCGGTCGAGCGCATCCCGTTGCCCGACGCGGCGCTCCCGGCCAAGCGGGCCGTCGCCAGTGTCGCCGCAACGGCGAGCCAGATCGTCCTCGCCCTCGGCGACGGGCAGACGGTCGTCCTCGTCCGCGTGCCCGTGATCCGCTGAGGCTCGCCGTGGTCAGGTCGCCCCATAGCGGCGGATCCCTTCGAGCTTGGTTCGCTTGAGGAGCAGGGCGTTGACCGCGACCAGGAACGAGCTGCCGGCCATGCTGAGGGCCGCGATCTCCGGGCGAAGCAGCAGCCCGAGCGAGGGGTAGAAGACCCCGGCCGCGATCGGGAAGGCGATCGTGTTGTAGCCGACGGCCCAGGCCAGGTTCTGACGCATCTTGCGGACGGTCGCCCGGCTCAGCGCGATCGCCCCCAGGACATCGACCGGGTCGCTCTTCATGAGCACGATGTCGGCCGTCTCGACGGCCACGTCGGTGCCGGCGCCGATCGCGATCCCGACGTCGGCCTGGGCCAGCGCCGGGGCGTCGTTGATCCCGTCGCCGACCATCGCCACGAGCTTGCCGCTCGCCTGGAGCTCCTTCACCTTGTCCGCCTTCTGGCCGGGCAGGACCTCGGCGTAGACGGTGTCGAGGCCCAGCTCGGCGGCGATCCGTTCGGCCGTGGCCCGGTTGTCGCCGGTCAGCATCGCCACCTGGATGCCGAGGTTGTGGAGCCGCTCGATCGTCTCCCTGGCGCTCGGGCGGATGGCGTCGGCGATCGCGATCAACCCACCGGCCGCGCCGTCGACGGCGACCCGGATCACCGTCCGTCCGGCCCCTTCGAGCTCGTCAGCCCGACCACCGAGACCGTCGAAGGAGATCCCGAGGTCGCGCATCAGCTTCGCGTTGCCGATGACCACGGTCCGACCGTCGACCCTTGCCTGGAGGCCGTGGCCGGGGATCGCCTGGAACTCGACGGCGTCGGTGATCGGCAGGCCGCGCTCCCTCGCCGCGTCGACGACCGCGGCGGCCAGCGGGTGCTCGCTCGACGCCTCGGCGGACGCCGCGAGCCGGAGCAGCTCGTCCTCGCCGATGGGGTTTGCGCCGGCCACGACGTCGACCACCCGTGGCTGGCCGACGGTCAGGGTGCCGGTCTTGTCGAAGATCACGACGCCCACCTTGGACGCCTGCTCGAGGGCGGTCGCGTTCTTGAACAGGATCCCGTTCAGTGCGCCGAGGCCGGTCCCGACCATGATCGCCGTCGGGGTGGCCAGCCCAAGCGCGTCGGGGCAGGCGATGATCACGACGGTGATCGCGAGCGTGAGGGCGAAGACGAACGTCGCTCCACCCACCCAGTACCAGCCGGCGAAGGTGAGGAGGCCGAAGACGACGGCGGCCGCGACGAGCCACTGGGCCGCCCGGTCGGCGAGCCGCTGGGCCGGCGCCTTCGAGTTCTGGGCGAGCTGGACCAGCCGGACGATCTGGGCCAGGGCGGTGTCGGCGCCGACCTTCGTCGCCCGGAAGCGGAACGTGCCGGTCTTGTTGATCGTGGCGCCGATGACGTTCGCCCCGACGGTCTTCTCGACCGGGACGCTCTCGCCGGTGATCATCGACTCGTCGACCGCCGAGCTGCCCTCGATGACGACGCCGTCGACGGGGATCTTGTCGCCCGGGCGGATGAGGACGATGTCGCCGATGACGACCTCGGAGGTGGGGATCTCGACCGGCTCGCCGCCCCGGATCACGGTCGCCTTCGGGGGCGCGAGGTCGAGCAGGGCGCGGATCGCGTCGGACGCGCCGGCGCGCGCCCGCATCTCCAGCCAGTGGCCGAAGAGGACGAAGGCGAGCAGGACGACCGAGGCCTCGTAGAACACCTCGCCCTCGAAGAGGAACGTCGCCGCCACGCTGAACAGGTAGCCGCTGCCCACCGAGAGCGCGACCAGGACCGACATGTCGAGGGTCCGGTTGCGGAGCGCTCGCCACGCGCCGACGAAGAAGATCTGGCCGCTCCACAGGACGGCCGGCGTCGAGAGGATGAACAGGAGCAGCTTCGGGTCGATCCCGAAGGGCGTGGCCAGACGGAGTCCGAACACGTCGGTGGCCAGCGGTGAGTAAAGGAAGACCGGGATGGCCAGGATGAACGCGACGAGGAACCGGTTCCGCATGTCGCGGACCATCTGGTCCATGCTCATGCCGGCGCCGTGGCCCATTGCGTGGGCCATCTGGGCCATCTCGCTCCCGGCCGGGGCGGCCATCGCAGCGTGGCCGGCATGCTCGGCGTGGACGGCATGCTCGGCGCCCGGGACCGGAGCCTCGGCGTGAGCGGCCGGAGCCTCGGCGTGGGCCGCGTGCTCGACGGGTGGCGTTCCCGGGGCAGGCGCCGGATGCCCGGCGCCGTGCTCGACCGTGCTGCCGATCACGGCCGCCTGCTCGTCACGGCAGAGCCGGCAGGGAACGATTTCGCCCCCGCAGGCGCAGCCGAACTCCCGAATGAGATCGCGGACCCCGGCCGCGGACAGGACCTGCTCGTCGTAGGCGACCGTCACGGTCTGGGAGACCGGGTTCGCCTCGGCGTGCACGACCCCGCGCTGTCGTGCCAGGTATCGCTCGAGGGCGGCCCCGGAACTTCCCCGGAGCAGTCCTCCTGCCTCGAATACGCTTTCTACCACCACGTCACCTCAGGCTCCGCATTCACGTGGGAACCCACCGCGATCACCGGGCCTCCCGGAGCGTGAGGTACCCGACTGAGGGCCCGATGAGAACAGGCTGAGTGTCTTGTGGTCGTCGCCCGGCGCCCGTTCCGCTCGGCTCACGGTCATTCTCCTCCACGGTCAAGGTCGGCTTGAGCAGGCTGCACCCCGCCCGCCGGCGGATCCCCAGGCAGCGCGAAGTCGCGCCGCGTACGGCGCGACTTCTTAGCAGGTTCTCAGCCGCGTCTCATCTGGCCCTGTTGATCTGGCTTCGGTAGCCCTGCTCTCTCCCCGCGCCGGCCGGGTGTTTCCCCGGCGCCCGTCCGGCGCCTTCCATCCACCCGGTCCCCCGGCCGGGTACGCGAAGCGGCGGGCCGGATGAGTCGGCCCGCCGCTTCACCGTCTGCGCCAAGGTCGGGCTGACGCGCCCGCGTTCGGCTCCTGGGCGTGGCCGTGGATCCGAGATGGTGGCTCACCGCGGCTATCCCCGAGATGGCACGGCGCCGCGGCCATCGTCGATCGAGGCGGCGGGGCCACTCTAAGCGAGCCATCAGCCCGTTCTCATCAGCCTTTCAGGCGGCCATGCTGGACTCCGGTGGGTGTCCCCACCGCTTGCGGTCCACCAGTGACAGAGGAGGGTACACATGGCAGCCGGCACGGTCACCGCCACCGAGCTTCGGGCGCCGGAGGGTTTCTGGCGCAGGACCTGGGCGGTGATCGATGAACGTCTCGGGCTGAGCGGGCTCGCCTATCCGGTCCCCGCCCATGCGAACGGGATCGGCTACATCCTGGGCGGGATCAGCTTCTTCGGCTTCCTGATCCTGGCCGCGACCGGTGTCTGGCTGGCCCAGTTCTACCATCCGGATCCGGGCGGCGCCCGCGAGAGCATTGCCTACGTGATGAACGTCGCCCCCTTCGGCGACGTCGTCCGGGGAGTCCACTTCTGGGTCGCCAACCTGGTCATGGCCACGGTTCTCCTGCACATGGGCCGGGTCTTCGTGACCGGGTCGTACAAGCGCCCGCGAGAGGCGAACTGGCTGATCGGGGTCGGGCTTCTGGGCATCACGCTCGGGCTGATCTTCACCGGCTCCGTGCTCAAGTGGGACCAGGAAGGGTACGAGGCGCTTCAGCACAACATCGAGGTCGCGAACCTGCTCGGGGCGTTCGGGTTCTGGTTCTCGCCGGAGTTCGCGGCGACCCTGCCGATCATCGGCCGCCTGTACATGGCCCACGTCGTCATCCTCCCGGCGCTCGGGACGCTGCTCCTGATCGCGCACTTCCTGCTCGTCAAACGTCACGGCATCTCGCCGCTCCCGGCAGTCGCAGACGCCGCCGTCGAAGGCGGGCCGGCGCCCGAGAAGGGCGGCTCGACGTTCGCCGCGCACGTCATCCGGATGACCGGCTTCGGGCTGCTCATCCTCGCCGGCACCGCCCTGCTCTCCCTGGTCTGGGGGGCGCCGCTCGGTGATCGTCCGAACCCGGCGATCGAGGTGACGAAGCCCTGGTGGATGTTCCTGCCCTTCTACCCGTTCGAGGACTGGTTCGGGCTGTCCGCGCTCCTCTGGGCGCCGGCAATCCTCATCGGTGGGCTCATCCTCGTCCCGTTCGTCGATCGCAGCCCGTGGCGCTCGCCGGCCCGGCGCAAGCGGATCGTCGCCGTCTTCGCGATCGTCGTGATCGCCCTGGTCGCGCTCGCCATCTATGCCCTGGTCACGCCGCCCGCGGCCCACGTCATGGAGGCGGCCGGATGATCGCCGTTCTGTTCCGGCTGGCGCTGCTGACCGTTGGCCTGGCTGCGGTCGAGCTCGGCCTTGGACCGGCGCTCGTGTCCGGGTCTCTCGGAGGCTGGGCGCTCGCCCTGCTGGTCGGGGTGCCGCTGCTCGTGGCCGGTTCGGCCGGTTTCATCGGACCGCTCCTTGGGGGCGGGGTCCGGAAAGGTGACTCGAACGATGGGTAGATCTCTTCCTGTTGTCCTGCTGCTCGGCGGAGCCCTGCTCCTGTTGCCGGCCGGCCCGGTGTTTGCCCACGGAGCGGGCGCCGAGGCGGCGCTGACCGTCGAGCCGGCCGCGGTAACGGCCGGGGACACGGTCCTCCTCGCCGGCTCCAACCTGGAGCCGAACGACGAGCGGGTGCTCCTGCTCAAGGGGGAGAACATCGCCGTCGATCTCGGCACGGCGACCACCGACGCCGAGGGAATGCTCAGCGCGGAGGTCAAGATTCCGGACCACCTGCCGTCCGGCGTGTACCAGCTCCAGGCGATCGGCGACGAGACCCTCGAGGTCGAGCTGAAGGTGACCGCCGCCGCGGGTGGGGCCGCGGGCGAGTCCCCCGCCGCGGACGAGGCCGCGATCGTCCCGCGCGAGCGACCCACGGTCGAGCTCGCCGCGATCGTCGCGGCCTTGCTGCTCATCGGCGCGTTCGGCGTGTTCCTCGTCGTGCGCGCCGAAGGCGTTCGCCGCCCGGCCGCCGGATGAGCCGTCCACGGGCACGGTCCCGCGGCTTCCTGGGCGCGATCGCCGGGCTCCTCCGGGGCCGACCGCCGACTGGCGCGGGGGCCAGCCGCTGACGCGCGCCCGGCCGCCCGCCGCCAGCTTCTCAGGTCCATCTCAGGTTCGGCTCAGGGGCACCTCAGCCGGCCCTCGGACGATCCGGCCACAGCGCCGGGAGGTCGCCTGGTCGTGAAGAGGCTTGCGTGGTTCGCCCTGGTGATCGTCGTGCTCGGCGTCGGGATCGCCGCGCTGCTCCTCGGTGGAGGGCGCGGGCCCGGATCCTCGACGGGCGGAGGAATGATCGAGATCGTGATGGAGGAGATGCGCTTCACGCCCAACCGGATCGATGCCAGAGTCGACCAGGCGATCGTCCTGCGCCTGGTGAACCGCGGCGCTCAGCGCCATGACCTGATCTTCCCGTCACTGCACATGCCGGGCCTCGAGGGCCAGGAAGCGATCCTCGAGCCAGGTGAGACCCGCACGATCAGCCTCCGGTTCGACACGCCCGGAGAGCACACGTTCCTGTGCTCGCTGCCGGGCCATGCCGCAGCCGGCATGACCGGCGCGGTCTTCGTACGACCATGACCGCGGTCGACGCCGATGACGATCGGGGCGCCGCGGTCAGGCACGCTCAGCGCGCGACCGGCCAGGTCGCCGCGCTCGCCTCGATGATCACCGACGATCGGCCGTTCGGCGACGTCGTGCAGCAGCTCCTCGCGGCCCGAGGGTCGCTCGACTCCCTGTTGATCCGGCTCGTGGAGCTCCAGCTTCGCGACTGCGTGCCCAGCCCGGAGGCGAGGGATGAGGTCGACGGGTTGCTCCGGACCGTCCTCGGACGCTCGGCGTCGCCTCGCCACGCGCCCGTACTCCACCGCAATCGCCCGGCGGCACCGCCGTCCACCGGACCCCAACTCGAAGGAAGGACCCCCTGATGACCCGTCAAACCCGGACCGCCCGCCTGGCCGGACGGCACTCGCCCGGGCACGTCCCGGCGACCACGGCCGGGGCTCACGGCCGTCCCCGCGCCGTCCTGCCTCGTCCGCTCCGTCTTGCCATCTTCGCCACGATCGCGATCGTCCTCGGGGGCGGCGCGATTGGCCTCGTCGCGAGCCGGCTCCAGGCGCCCGTTGCGACCGACGCGACGGCCCTCCAGGTCCACGGGAGCATGGGTGGGCTCGACCCGCTGGAGCTGACGGTCAAGGCGGGCAGCGCGGTGAAGCTCGAGCTGACGAGCACGGATACCCAGTTCCACAGTGACGGTGGCGGCTGGCACGAGTTTGCCATCGACGAGCTGGGGATCGACTTCAAGGTGGGTCCGCTGAGCAGCCAGGTGTTCGAATTCACGGCGCCCAAGACGGCCGGCACCTACACCTACTACTGCGGCATCTGCTGTGGCGGGAAGGAAAATCCGACGATGGTGGGCATCCTCACGGTGACCGCCTGATGCGGGCCGCGAGCGCAGCTTCGATCGATCGACCGAAGCTGCTCCTGCTCGTCGTGGGGCTGGTCGCCGCGGCCTCGGCGGCGGCGATCGCCAGCACCGGATCCAGGCCGGCCGATCACCAGGTGCTGTCCGACCTGAGCGTTCCGGCGATCGTGACGGCCGGGTTCCTCGACGGCTTCAACCCGTGCGCCTTCGGGGTGCTCATCCTCTTCGCCACGTTTGCCCTCGGCCTCGCCACCCGGCAGTCGCTCGGGTCCGTGGGACCGGGCGGCAGGCCGGACGTCCGGGCCGCCAGCCGGACGGTCCTCGGCCTGGGGGCGTTCTTCGTCCTCGGCGTCCTCCTCACCTATTTCCTGCTCGGGCTCGGCCTCCTGACCGTCGTCGCCTCGTTCACCGGGTTCGGCGGCAACCACCTGCCGAGCCGGATCGCGGCGCTCGTCGCGATCGGCCTCGGGCTGTGGATGATCCGGGACGTGCTCCTGCCCGATGCGGGATGGAAGCTCGAGGCGCCGCACGCGCTCCATGGCCGGATGCGCGACTGGGCCCGCACGAGTTCGCCTCTGGCGCTCTTCGGCGGGGGCATCCTGATCGGGCTGTGCACGGTGCCCTGCAGCGGTGCGGTCTACCTCGGGGTGGTCGCGCTCCTCGGGGCGAGCGGCACGGTCGCCGCCGGCCTGGGCGGGCTCGTGCTCTACAACCTGGCCTACATCACGCCGCTCGTGGCGCTCCTCGTCCTGGCCAGCCGGCCGGGCCTGATCCGGGTCATCAACCGCTGGCACCTCGAGCACGCCGTCGGCACGAAGGTCCTCCTGGCGATCGTCGTGCTCGCGCTCGGATTCGCAATCCTGCTGACCGTGTAGGGGCGATCACGCCGATGGATCTCGTGGGTACCCTGGCCACCCGCTGCCCGGTCGAGTATCATGCCCCGGTCATGGAGCGACACGACGCACACGTGAGCCGCCCCGGCACCGCCTCGATGGCGGTGCGCGCGCCGATGCCGGCTCAGCCCGGCCACGGCTGTTGTCGTTGGCGGCCCCGACGTCCGGAGATGGCAACCGGCGGCTGAGTCTCACCCAGGCGGGTGGGATCCCGCCCGACCGAACGCCGACGGGGCCCGGTTCCCAGGGGACCGCGGCCTCGTACCAACTCCGACAGATGACGACGTGCGGCCGCTGAATCGCGAGCCCGTGCCGCACGGCGTCGCGGCCGGGTCACGACCGACCTCAGCCTTCCTCGGAGTCTCGCCATGCGTTCGTTCACCTTCGGTCCACTCGTCCGCGACACCGCCGCCGCGCTCGCCGAGGCGCCCGACGCGGCCGTCGCCACGTTCCGCGTCGACAGCCGCCAGGTGGCCGGCCTGCTGAGTCGCGTCCGCGTCCGGTCGTTCGCGGTCGACGTCGATGAGCCGCCCTCGCTCGGCGGCACCGATGCGGCGCCCAACCCGGTCGAGCTCGCCCTTGCCGCGCTCGCCACCTGCCAGGAAATCACCTACCGCCTCCATGCCGATGCCCTCGGCATCCCGCTCGACGGGGTGTCGGTGAGCATCGAGGGCGTCATCGACCTGCGCGGCTTCTTCGCCGTCGACGACGCGGTCCGGCCCGGTTTCACCGCCATCCGGGGCACCGTCCTGCTCGACAGCCCGGCCTCGCCCGACGAGCTTCGGCGCCTCAAGGCCCACGTCGACGACCACTGCCCGGTCCTCGACCTCGTGTCGAACCCGACACCGGTCGAGCTCGAGCTCCGGACGCCCCCCTCGGAGACATCGGAATCGGCCCAGCTCGATGGCCCCAGCGGCCAGCTGGCGGGAGCGGCCTGATGGGTCGGGCCGTCCTCATCCCGCTCCTCATCATCGCCGGCGCCGCGGCCGTCGCCTCGCGGACCGGCGCCGCGGTCCGGGTCGTGCGCACGCTCGACCAGCGCGGCGGACTGTTCGCGCCTCGCGGTGCCCGCCTCTACGCCAGGGTCGCCCCCCGGCTCCTCCGTGGGCTCTACCGGCGCGTCGCGGACGACCTCGTCGGGCGGGTTGGTTCGGGGTCCGCGCCCACGATCATCGACCTGGGCTCGGGACCGGGTCAGCTCGCGATCGAGCTCGCCCGGCGCCTGCCCGGCGCGCGGGTGATCGGGGTGGACCCCGCCGCTCCCATGCGCGACGCGGCCGCCCGCGCGGCGACCCTGGCCGGCGTCGCGACGGCGACGTTCGTGCACGGTGAGGCCGGTGCGATCCCGCTGCCCGACGCCTCCGCCGATCTCCTCGTCTCCACCCTGTCGATGCACCACTGGCCCGATCCGGCAGCCGCGCTGCGTGAGATCGCCCGGGTCCTGCGGCCGGGCGGCGAAGCCCTGCTCTACGACGCCAGGTTCGTGACCTACAGCGATCGCGAGCTCCGCCGCTTTACCAAGGGCGCCGGCCTCGACAACCGGACGATCGTCCGGGAGGTCCTCCCCTGGGGCCGCGTCCGCCCCTGGGCGCTCGTGACGATGAGGTGAACCCGATGAACCACGCGATCGACCTGAACCACGCGATCGAGCTGAACCACGCCCTCGACCGGCCCGCGTCGCCCCCGATGGAGTACGCGAACTCGATCCTCGAGCTGATCGGCCGGACCCCGCTCGTGCGCCTGAGCCGGGTCACGGCCGACCTCGGCCCCGCCGAGCGCCAGCCGCTCATCCTGGCCAAGCTCGAGCTGCTCAACCCGGGCGGCTCGGTCAAGGACCGGATCGGGCTGCCGATGATCGAGGCCGCCGAGCGGGCCGGGCTCCTCCGCCCGGGGGGCACGATCATCGAGCCGACGAGCGGCAACACCGGCCACGGGCTCGCGATCGCCGCGGCGCTCAAGGGCTACCGGTCGAT
>JAKAHU010000245.1 GCA_021825385.1 Chloroflexota bacterium
CTTCACTCGACCGCCGGGGCTCCGGCGGCGGCCACCATCCGGGCCGGGCCGCGGCCACCGACGAGGAGACCTGGGCGATGTTCCTGCGACGACTGCTGGGAGGCGGGCCCGCCGATCCGGCCGAGGTGGACCCAGCCGCGGCGTCCGCAACCGGTCTGGCCGCCACGGCCGGCGCCGCCGGCGAGACCGAGACGGTGCGCCGGATCGTCGCCAGCCTCGAGGCGATGCCGCCCGCCGAGGCGCGCTACCTGGCCGGGTTCGCCTATCTCCTGGGCCGGGCCGCGGCCGCCGACCTCGACATCAGCGCGGTCGAAACCGAGGCGATGGAGCGGATCGTCATCGAGTACGGGGGCCTGAGCGAGGCGCAGGCGGTGATCGTGGTCGAGATCGCCAAGACCCAGGCCCGCCTCCACGGCGGCACCGAGGACTACCTCGTCACGCGCGAATTCACCCGCCTGGCAAGCGAGGAGCAGCGGCGGGCCGCCCTGCGCTGCGGTTTCATCATCAGCGCGGCCGACGCCTGGATCTCGGCCGAGGAGAGCGCCGTCCTGACCGAGATCGCCAACGAGCTCGGCCTCGCGACCGCCGATCTGGCCGCGATCCGGGCCGACTTCGCCGATCGGCTCGGCGCCCTCCAGGCGATGCGGGCCGAGCTCGGTCTCAGACCTCGGTCCGGGTGACCGGCTGGCCGGTTCGGGCCAGGCGCTCGATCAGGTCAGCCGCCCGGACCGTGCCCGGGTTCGCCTGCAGGCGTGCGGCGATACCCGCCAGTCGACGGTGAACGGCGGTGTCGGCGAGCAGCCGCTCGATCGCCCCGGTCAGCTCGGCCTCGTCGAACGAATACGTTGCCAGGCGGACCCCCAGCCCGAGCTCGGCGACCCGTTGGGCGTTGTCGTACTGGTCCCAGAAGAGCGGCAGGACGATCATCGGCTTGCCGGCCTGCCAGCTCTCGGTGACGGTGTTGTTGCCGCCGTGGGTGATCACCAGGTCGACCAGGGGCAGGATCGCCGGCTGGGGCAGGAACTCGGCGCCAACCATGTTGCCGGCCAGCTCGATCAGCTCGTGCCGGGGTCCCTGGCTCACGATGTAGCGATGCCGGGTCCGGCCGAGGACGTCGATCAGGCGCTTCATCAGCCCGACGTCGGCCGAGCCGAGCGAACCGAGCGAGAGGTAGACGAGTGCCCCGTCGGTGCCCAGCCGCTCGTGCTCGCGATATCTGGCGTCCGTCGTCCGGACGGAGCTGTCGAGCCGGTGGAAGGTGGGCCCGAGCGGCACCTGACGCGGATAGTCGGCCTCGGCCGGATAGACGTACAGGTTCAGGTATGGGGACTCCCAGATGTAGTCGCGAGGCCCGGGCAGGGGCGGCGCGCCGTGGTCGCGCAGCCAGGCATCGAAGGCGGCCACCTGCGGTCCGAGGACCCGGTCGTACTCGTCCCAGAACTCCCGCCAGCCGGCTCGTCCGGCGCTCGGGTAGCCTGAGAAGACAGGCGGGAGGGCAGGGTCCTTGAGCTCGAGCGGGTTGCACGAGGTGATCCGTGCCCACGGCCGGCCGGAGGTCGCGATCGCGGCGAAGGCGACGACGTTGTCCTCGACGATCGCGTCGGGCCGGAGCTCATCGAAGATCGCGGAAAGCCGCTCGTTGGCGTAGATCGCCCCGTCGATCAGAGCCTGCCAGGTTGGACGCAGGAACGACTCGAGCTGAGCGATCGTTGGCTTGCGGAACTCGGGCGCGGTATCGCGAATGAAGTCCTTCCAGAACTGGCCCGGGACCTCCTCCGTCTCCGCCGGCGGCGACAGGCGGATCCGGGCCTCCTCGAAGCCCTGCGCCTCGAGCGTCCCGGCGAACGACTCCTCGACCACGAACACGACCCGATGGCCGCGGGCCTTGAGCACGTTCCCGATCCCGATGCAGTTGTTCGTCGGTCCGAACGCGCCCTCTGGGAAGAAGACGATCGTTCGGTGCTCGCTGGCCATCGCCCTCCGATCAGGTGTGGCGCCCCCGGACGGACTCGAACCGCCGACGCAGGCCTTAGGACGGCCTCGCTCTGTCCACTGAGCTACGGGGGCGCGGCATCCATCGTACTGCGCCGCGCCGCCGGGGCGTGGCGGGGAGGCGCGGTGGTGGGGCCGGGGCACCGGCCCGGCGCCGCGGGGTCCTGCGGCCGATCGCCGTTAGAATGCGGACGCGATGCGCGAACCCGACGGCCGGGCGGCGGCCACTCCCCTCCCCGACCTCATCCTGTACGGCAAGCCCGGCTGCGGGCTGTGCGACGAGGCGCGGGCGAACGCCCTGGCCATCCTCGGCCAGCGCGCCGCGACCGGCCTGGCGGTCCCTCGCCTCATCGAGCGCGACATCACGACCGATCCGGCCTGGGAGCGGGCCTTCTTCCTCACGATCCCGGTCGTCGAGCTCGGCGATCGCCGGCTCGAGCTTGCGACGAGCATGGCCCGGCTGCAGGCGCTCGTCCGGGAGGTTCTCGATGGCCCGCTCGGTGGCGGACCGCGCCAGGCGGGCCGCGGCGTTGGCGGGCTGGCCCGGTGAGCAGCGGACCGGACCTCACCCTCCTGGTGGCGATCGCCGCGGGCGTGATCAGCTTCCTCTCGCCCTGCGTCCTGCCGCTCGTGCCGGGCTATGTCGGGCAGCTGACCGCGGTCGCCGTCGCCGCGAGCGCAAGCGGGGCGTCGCCCGCGCGCTGGGTGGCCCTGCGCCATGCCCTCGCGTACGTGCTCGGCTTTGGGGCCGTGTTCACGGTCCTTGGGGTGACCGCGACGTTCGCCGCCGGTCCGCTCTTCGACTACCTGCCGGCGCTCCGCCAGCTGGGCGGGGCGCTCCTCGTCGTCCTCGGCCTGAACCTGGCCGGCATCCTGACGGTCCCGTCCCTCGAGCGCGTCTGGCGCCCCTTCGAGGGCCCGGCCGCGAGGCGGCTGGCGGCCGCGAACGGCTCCGTCGCCCTGGCCCCGGCCGGAGCCCCGAGCCGGTTCGACCGACTCGGCGGGCGGCTCGTCGCCTCCCGTAACGGCTGGCTCGCCTCCTTTGGCCTGGGGGCGATCTTCGCCGTCGGCTGGACGCCCTGCATCGGCACGATCCTGGGCGGCATCCTCGGTCTGGCCGCCACGTCCGGAACGGCGTTCCAGGGCGGCATCCTGCTCGTCGGGTACACGGCCGGGCTGGGGATCCCGTTCCTGATCGTGGGCGTCCTCTACGACCGCGCTCCCGGGCTCATTCGGCCACTGGCTCGCCATGGCCGGCTGGTCTCGCTCGTGGGCGGGTTGCTGGTCGTGGCGATCGGTCTGGCGATGATCTTCGACTGGCTCAGCCTCCTACCGCGCTACTTCACGTTCCTGAGCGGGGTGTAGGCGATCGGGCCGGTTGGGTCGTGCCCGCGCTGGGTTCGGTCCATCCGGATCGGGCCGCAGGCGGCCGGTGCCCCGGGCCGTCAGAGCGGCTCGAACGCGAATCGGTCCCGATCGCGGACGAGCCGACCGACCGGCCGCCGGCGCTCGTGCGAGAGGACGACCGTCCAGCCCTCATCGGCGGCCCGGGCGAAGAGGGACGCCTTCATCGCCACCGAGTCGAGGGGGAAGTCGTCGAACGCGGTCACCCAGCGCGGATTTGCGCTCCACGGCCGCATGCACAGGTCGCCGAAGAAGGCCAGCGTCCCTCCCGGGGCCCGGACGAGGACGGCCTGGTGGCCGCCGGAATGGCCACCGGTCGGGATGGCCGAGACGCCCGGCAGGAGCTCTCGCTCGCCCTCGGCCCAGCCCTCCGCTCCCCAGTCGCGGACGAGCCGGAGCTCCGGCTGGTCGTAGCTCGCCACGAGGCGCGGGTTGTCTCCGAGGGCGATCTCCCATTCGGCACGCTGGGCGACGATCAGCGCCCGAGGGAAGGCCCGCCGGCCCTCGGCGTCGAGCAGCCCGCCGGCATGGTCGAAGTGCAGGTGGCTCATGGCCACGACGTCGATCGTGGCCGGGTCGAAGCCGGCCCGCCGGAGCGAGGGCAGGATCGGCTCGCCCTCGACCTGCCGGATTCGGCGAACCTTCTCGTCGAACCGCTCGCCGATCCCGGTCTCGACGAGCACCCGCCCGGCGGGCGTCTCGATCAGCAGGCAGTTGAGCGCCTGGAGCAGCCGGTGCTGCTCGTCGATCTCGTCACGGACCTGCTCGTCCCACAGGATCCGGGGCACCGGCCCGAACAGCGCCCCCGCGTCGGAACGGAACGTGCCGGCCTGGACGAGGGCGACCGTCGTGCCGGCGCCGAGGTCCCGTGACCAGTGGACGGCGTCGTTCAGGCCCATCGTGGCGGGCGACCGGAACCCGGTCCGATCGATGCACGGGGGACCGGCTGGCGCGGAGCAGCGGAACGGACCGCGGTCGGCCTCACCGGGGTCGTGGCTCCCGGACCGTCCGACGCCCGGCGGCAAAGTCGGTATCGAAGGCCGAGGCGGTCGGCTCGCGCTGACCCTGGTACTTCGAGCCGAGCCCGGCCGAGCCGTACGGCCGCTCGACCGGCGAGGACATCCTGAAGAAGCTGATCTGGCCGATCCGCATCCCGTAGTAGAGCGCGATCGGCAGGTTGGCCACGTTCGAGAGCTCGAGCGTCAGGGTCCCCTTCCAGCCCGGGTCGACGTAGCCCGCGGTCGAGTGGATCAGGAGCCCGAGCCGGCCCAGCGAGCTCTTCCCCTCGAGGCGGGCGACGAGATCGTCGGGCAGCTCGACCCACTCGAGGGTCTGACCGAGCACGAATTCGCCGGGGTGGAGGATGAACGGCTCGTCGGGCTCGATCCGGAGCAGCTCGGTCAGGTCCGGCTGGAGGGCGCGGACGTCGATGTAGGCGTAGCGGTTGTTGCGGAAGACGCGAAAGCTGCGGTCGAGGTGGAGGTCGACCGACGAGGGCTGCAGGTCGGCCGGATCGTACGGGTCGATCCGGACCCGGCCGGCCTCGAGCTCGGCCCGGATATCCCGGTCCGACAGGACACTCACGCCTCGGCCTCGGGCGCGCCGCCCGCGCCCCGCTCGGCGTACAGGCTGTCGACCTCGCGCTTCAGGTCTTCGAGGTCCTCGAAGCTCTGGTAGACCGAGGCGAACCGGATGTAGGCGATGTGGTCGAGTTCGCGCAGCTTCTCCATCGCCAGCATCCCGATCCGGGAGGTGGGGACCTCGCCCTGGCCGCTGGCGCGCAGCTCGGCCTCGATCACGTCGGCCGCCCGCTCCGCGGCATCGTCGGGCACCGGGCGCCGGGTGAGCGCCTTGCGCAACCCGGCCGCGAGCTT
>JAKAHU010000246.1 GCA_021825385.1 Chloroflexota bacterium
GAACGGGACGAGGATGAAAACGATGGAGGCGAGGGTGAAGGTGAGGAAGATCAGAAGGGGTTCCAGGCTGCCGGTGAAGTACCAGAGGATCTGGAACAGATCGAGGAAGTACCACTCCGGGCGGGGGATGTAGCTGGTCGTGTTCGGGTCGGCCTTGGGCTCGAGCGGCGCACCGGGACCGAGCGCCAGCGCGACGAGCGCGATGGTCAGGAAGGCCGCCACGATCGCGTCCTTGAGGATCGCCTCCCAGAATGGCTTGCCGGCCTGTTTCTCGGCTGCGTACTCGCGCTCGTAGGCCTCCCGGCGGGACAGGCCCGGCTCGAGCTCCACGAGCGGGCGCCGGCGTGGCGAGGCGGCGATCCCCTGACGGATGACCGCGAACAGGTGGATCCCGACGAGCACGAGCAGGGTGGCCGGAAGCACCCAGACGTGAACCCCGTAGAAGCGGGCCAGGGTCACCGCACCGAGCTGCTCGCCCCCACGCAACACGGCCAGCGCGGCTCCGCCGATGAGCGGCGCGGAGCCGGCGATGTTCGTGCCCACCACGGTTGCCCAGTACGCCTTCTGGTCCCAGGGCAGCAGGTAGCCGGTGAAGGCGAAGCCGAGGACGACGAAGAAGAGCCCGGCCCCGACCAGCCAGGTGAGCTCGCGCGGGTAGCGGTGGGCGCCCCAGATGAAGACCCGCAGGGTGTGCAGCCCGATCAGGAGCACGATCAGGCTGGCCGACCAGTGGTGAATCGCTCGCACCAGAGCCCCAAACGGGGTCTGGTCGATGAACAGGACGCTCTCGTAGGCGTGGTCCGGACTCGGCACGTACGAGAGCGAGAGGGCGATCCCGGTGACCACCTGAACCAGGAGCAGGAACAGCGTGGCGCTGCCGAGGGTGTGGAACCAGCCGATGTTGCCGGGGACCCGCCGATCGAGGAAGGCCCGGACCAGGGGCGAGACATCGAGCCGCTCGTCGATCCAGCGCACGATCCGGCGCATCGCTCAGGCTCCTTCCCGGAGGGCGCCGATGAACAGCTCACCGTCCTGGATCCGGGTCTCGTAGCGGACCAGGGGTCGCGGTGGTGGGCCAGCAACCACCTCACCGTCGCGGTCGAAGACACCCCCGTGGCAGGGGCAGTTGAAGCTCTTCGATCCGGTGGACCAGGCAACCGGGCAGCCCAGGTGGGTGCAGTGAGGATCGAAGACGGCCGCCTCCGCCTCGCTCGTGCGCACGACATGGACGCCGACCGGCGCGTTCTCCTGGACCCAGCCGTCGATCACCGGTCGCTCGACCTTGACGTACTTCGGGACGCCGACTTCGAAGTCGGTCAGCTTGCCAACCGAGGTCAGGGCACTCGAGCGCAACGTCGGCACGATCGAGGTGGAGAGGAGCCGGACCGGCGTCCTGGCCTGCCAGCCCGGCGCCGAGGCGAACCCGACGACCGGGATGCCGAGGACAGCCGCGATCCCGCCTCCGATCGCCGCCAGGGCCCGGACGACGAAGTTGCGGCGTGAGAGGGCTGGCTCCACCTCGGGGCCTGCGCCGGCGGCCGCGTCCGCGCTCGGCGTCAGATCGCCGCCCGCCCGCGTGTCCGGCCCTGCTGGACCGGTCGCCCTGCCGCCGCCGCCATCATCCTGGTCGCCCATAACAAACCCCTCCCTACGAGCCGTCGGTCCGCAACCTGGACGTCAGAACCCGGCCACGCCATCGCCGGAGTCGGCCTGGACGCCGTTCGTTGGGCCCACGATCGGCTCGACCTCGGAGTTGCTCAGATGCCTGTTACTCTCCTGTTCGCGGCTGGCCCGCCACGGGCCGACGCTGCCGACGGGGTGGCGCCCGGTGAATGCCGGCGCGCCGCCGAGCCCGTCACCGAGCCTAGTCCGCGGACCGTCGCGGGCCGGTCCGCAGCGTGTCCCGTTTGTGTCAAAACCCGTTCGGTGGGGATGCGTCCGGGAGGGCCATGTGCTAGACATGGGGCCGGAGGGCCGGCTCGTGCCCCTGCTTCGGGCACGACGGCGTCCGTGCGTCGTGGAGATCGTCGGAACGTGAGCCTGCGGACCCCGCTCCCGCCACCGCCATCGGCCACGCGCCTGCTCGGAGTGGTGCGCTGGCTGCTACCGCTGGGCCTGGCGGGGGTCGCTCTCTCCTATGAGTGGAATGAGCACGTCGCCGATGGCCAGAGTGAGATCGCGGCCGGGTTCGTCGGCGAGATCCTCCTGTTCGCCCTGGGTGGCCCGATCGCCGTGGCCCTCACCCTGCGCTGGGTGACCCGCCTGGTCGCCGCCTATCAGGCGACCTCGGCCGCTCTGGAGGCGACGAACCGGGGCCTGGAGGCGAGCGTCGCCGAACGCACGAGCCATCTTCGGGCCGCCACCGACCAGCTCGCGGCGGCGAACGGTGAGCTGGCCCGCGCCAACACCGAACTGCGCCAGCTCGACCGGCTGAAGTCGGAGTTCGTGTCGCTCGTCTCGCACCAGCTGCGGGCCCCGCTGACGAACATCAACGGCGCCCTCGAGATCGTGGCCCAGGACGCGAACCTCCTGCCACCGGCCAGCCAGCGCACACTCCAGATCCTGGGCGCCGAGAGTCAGCGGCTCTCCCGCTTGATCCAGACGATCCTCGACGTCTCGCGCCTGGAGGCCGGGCGGCTCACGCCCCGCCTCGGACCGGTGGCGGTCGAACCGCTCCTCAGCCGGACCTGCGCCTCCGCCCTCGAGGCCGAGCCCAGACGGCCGCTGACCCTGGTCGTGCCTCAGGCGTTGCCGCCCGCCTGGGCCGACGAGATGCTCCTCGAGGAGGTCGTGCGCAACCTGCTCGAGAACGCCATCCGCTACTCGCCACCGGGGAGCCCGATCCGGGTCTCGGCACGCGTGCGCCAGGGCATGCTCGCGATCGAGGTCCTCGATCACGGACCCGGGGTGCCGCCGGAGGAGCAGGACAAGATCTTCCGGTCGTTCCACCGGGTGGGCGACGACGAGGCGACGGTGAAGGGCTACGGCCTGGGGCTCTACTTCGCCGACAAGCTCGTGCGGGCCCAGCAGGGCACGATCTGGGTCGACAGCCCGGTCTGGGATGACGGGAGCCCACCCGGGGCACGGTTCGTATTCACCCTGCCGATCGCCGGGGAGGGACCGGATGAGGCGGGCGAGCCAGAAGCCAGCGAGGCCGAAGCGAGCGAGACCGGCCCGGGCCGGCGGGACCCGGCCGAGCCTGCACCGATCGAGCTCGCCGAGCACGAATCAGGGACCCCCTGATGTCCCGAATCCTGATCGTCGACGACGACCGAGCGCTGCTCGAGCTGCTGACCGACTATCTCGGCCGGCTGGGCCACGAGATCCGCGGCCTGCCGGACGGACAGCAGGCGCTGGCCAGCCTCGCCGCCTGGTCGCCGGAACTCGTCCTGCTCGACGTCACGATGCCCGGTCTCGACGGCTGGCAGGTGCTGGCCCGGATCCGCGCCACATCGCCGGTGCCGGTGATCATGCTCACGGCACGGGGAGACGAGCCCGAGGTTCTCCGCGGCTTTGCCGGCGGCGCCGACGACTACGTCACGAAGCCATTCAGCTTCGCCCAGCTTGCGGCCCGGATCAAGGCGGTCCTCGACCGGGTCGCCCTCGGTCACCGCGAGGGAGGCAACATCCTGCGCGGGGCGGACCTCGTGGTCGACGTCGACCGGCATCGGGTGCTCCGGGGCGGCGAGCCGGTGGACCTGACACCGACCGAGTTCAGGATCCTGGTCACGCTCCTGCGCCAGCCCGGCCACGTGCTCTCGGCCCGCCAGATCGTGAGTGCCGTCTGGGGCGCCGAGTACGCCGAGGAGACCGGCTACATCCGGCGCTACGTCTGGCATCTCCGGCGCAAGCTCGAGCGTGACCCGGGCAACCCGCGCTACATCCTCAACGAGCGCAGCGTCGGCTACGTCTTCCCGGTCGATCCCTGACCGGCGGCCGGCGGACCGCCACCGGAGGAGCAGTTTGGGCCACGCGGCTCACCCCGAACAGGCCGGTCGGCGGGGCGCAAACCCGATCCGAGGACTACCATCCTCGGCATGAGCGATGGCACTTCCGGGACCGCTGTGGCCGCGAGCATCCCACCATCCAATGCGCGGCCTGAGATCGACATGCGCCCCTACTCACCCGGCCTCGAGGGAGTGATCGCGGCCGAAACCGCGCTCGGCTTCGTCGATGGAGCGAACGGCCGGCTCCTGTATCGCGGGTATCCGATCGGCCAGCTCGTGGAGCACGGCACCTACTCCGCGGTCGCAGAGCTCCTGTGGACCGGCGAGTGGCGCCCCGACGCTCGTCTGACGACCGCCCCGATCCCCGGGCCGGTGATGACCGCCCTCCGGGCGCTGCCCCCGACCGCGAAACCGATGGACGCGCTCCGGACCGCGGTCTCGGTCTGGGGCGCAACGCAGGTCCTGGAGTGGCCGCCGACGCCCGAGCAGGCACGGGCGGTGACGAGCTTCTCGCCCTCCGCCCTGGCGGCCTTCGCCCGCCTCCGGCGAGGCCTCGAGCCGATCGAACCGGACCCTGCGCTCGACCTCGTCACCGGCTTCCTGACCCAGCTGAACGGCGAGCGTCCGGATCCGGCGACCGCGCGCGCGCTCGATGCCTACTTCATCGTCGGCGCCGAGCACGGCCTGAACGCCTCGACCTTCACCGCCCGGGTGATCATCTCGACCCGGTCGGACATCGCCTCGGCGGTCTCCGGGGCGATCGGGGCGATGAAGGGCCCGCTCCACGGCGGGGCACCCTCGGAGGTCGTCGAGCAGCTCCACCGGGTCGGCACGCCCGAGCACGCCGAGCAGTGGGTCCGCGAGGCGCTCGACCGCGGTGAGCGGCTGATGGGCTTTGGTCACCGCGTGTACCGGGCCTACGACCCGCGCGCGGCCGCCCTGCGCAAGGTGGCCGAGTCGATGGAGCACAAGCCCGACTGGCTCGACCTGGCGATCAAGGTCGAGGACGTCGCCCTGCGCGTCCTGGCCGAGCGCCACCCCGAGCGACCGCTGAAGACGAACGTCGAGTACTACGCGGCGGCGGTCCTCCAGGGCGTCGGGCTGACCCCGGACCTCTTCCCGGCCACGTTCGCCCTCGCCCGCCACGCGGGCTGGACGGCCCACGTGCTCGAGCAGGTGGCGGCCAACAAGCTGATCCGGCCGGACGCGCGGTACGTCGGGCCGGCCGAGCGCGACCTCCCGGTCTGAGCCAGCCGGCTCCGCTCCAGGCGGGCCGGCACCAACCCGCTGACGC
>JAKAHU010000247.1 GCA_021825385.1 Chloroflexota bacterium
TGCCGCGGATCGCGAACGGCTGGCGACCGCGGAGGCTGCCACCGGCCGGGCCAGGAGCCGGCTGCGCACGAGCGAGGAGCGGCTCCGGGCCGCGGAGGTGGCCGACGTGGAGGCCCGCCTGGCGGTCGACGCGATCCGCGAGCAGCTCCTGGTCGAGCTGGCCGTGCTCGGTGAGCTCGGACTGCGCAGCCTCGGAGTCGAGGGTCCCGTCGACGACGAGACGGCGGCGCTCGAGGTCGCCCTGGCGGCCCGGGCACCGATCTGGGCGGCCAGCCCACCGCCAACCGACCTGCCCCCGGCGGGGCGGGTGGCCTGGCTGCGCCGGCGCTACCACGAGCTCGGGGCGGCGAATCCCTTCGCGGTCGAGGAGTACGCCTCGCTCCGTGAGCGCCTCGATCAGCTCGAAGCCCAGCAGGCCGACCTGCGGGCGGCGATCGAGCGCACCCGCGGCCTGATCGACGAACTGAACACGCTCGTCGCCGAGCAGTTCCGGGCCACCTTCCGGGCCCTCGAGAGCGCCTTCGATGTTCGCTTCCGCCAGCTCTTCGGGGGTGGCTTCGCCCGCCTGTCGTTGACCGAGCCGGGGGACCTGGCCGCGACGGGGGTCGAGATCGTGGCCCGCCCGCCGGGCAAGAAGGCCCAGGCCCTGGCGATGCTGTCCGGCGGCGAACGGGCCCTGACTGCGGTCGCGCTCCTGTTCGCGATGCTCGAAGTCCGGCCCGTCCCGTTCTGCGTCCTCGACGAGGTCGACGCCGCCCTCGACGAGGCGAACATCGGGCGCTTCGCCGAGGCTCTGCGCAGCCTCGCCCACCAGACCCAGTTCATCGTCATCACCCACAATCGAGGTACGATCGAGGAGGCCGACGCGCTCTACGGGGTGACCGTGGGCGACGATTCGGTCAGTCGGGTGATCAGCCTGCGACTCGAGGAAGCGCAGGCGATGGCCGAACGCCGGGCGCTCGAGCGACCGGCCCGCTGACCGCCCCGGTGGCCGTGGGAGGATGATGAGCCTGTTCCGACGACGACGAGCGACCGATCCGGCCGGTGCCGCCGTGGCGGCCGTGCCCCGGACCGAACGTGAGCCGCTGCGGCCGCAGCTGCCCGAGCTGCCGCCCGAAGTGGCGCCTGAGGAGGAGCCGCACTACGAGCCGTTTCCCGAGCCGGGCTACGAGCCGGCCGAGGACCCCCGCTACGAGCCGGGGCCGCCGGTCCCCGAGTACGAGCCGTTTCCCGAGCCAGGCTACGAGCCGCCCCATGACCCGGGCCTGAGCGGCCCGCGAGGGTCGAGCCCGGCGACCTCCGGCGGCGAGCCGGCGGCCGGCGACCTGGCGGCGGGACTCGAGAAGAGCCGGGGTGGCTTCATGTCCCGCCTGCGCGGGCTCCTGCTCGGTGGGCAGCCCGACGGGCCGTCGTGGGCCGAGGTCGAGGAGACACTGATCGCGGGCGACGTCGGGGCCCTGCTGGCGATGCGAATCGTCGAACGGGCTCGGGCCCGCCGCGACCCGGCCGGTCCAGAGGCGGCGGTGCGGGCGGAGCTGGAGGCGCTCCTGGTCCCGAGCGATCCGCACTGGTCACCTTCGCCGGCCGTGGCCGGACAGCCGGTGGTCGTGCTCGTGGTCGGCGTCAACGGCACGGGCAAGACGACCACGATCGGCAAGCTGGCTCACCGCTACCGGGCCGAGGGGCGGTCGGTCCTGATCGCGGCCGCAGACACGTTTCGGGCGGCGGCGATCGAGCAGCTCGAGGTCTGGGCCCGGCGCGCCGGGGCGACGATCGTCGCCCACGCCCCGGGTGCCGATCCCGGTGCGGTCGTGTACGACGCGCTCGATGCGGCCGTGGCGCGCCGGATCGATGTCGTGATCGCCGATACGGCCGGCCGGCTGCACACGAAGGCCGGTCTGATGGACGAGCTGACGAAGATCCGCCGGGTGATCGACCGCCGGCTGCCCGGGGCTCGCCCCGAGGTCCTGTTCGTCCTCGACGCCACGACCGGCCAGAACGGTCTGGCCCAGGCCAAGGCGTTCCACGAGGCCGTCGGGCTGACCGGGATCGTGCTCACGAAGCTCGATTCGACGGCCCGGGGTGGGATCGTGTTCGCGATCGAGGACGCCCTCGGCCTGCCGGTCCGGTACGTCGGGGTGGGCGAGCAGGTCGCCGACCTGCTCCCGTTCGACCCGCACGCGTTCGTCACGGCGCTCTTCGCCTGACCCGCTGGGCGGAGCCGCCCGACGATCGTCTGGCTGCACGACCGCCACCGTCCGGTCGCTCCCCGGGAGGGGTTGGCGTACACTGTCTGTTCCCCGGAGCGCCAGAACCCGCGCCCCGCCGGCGGCAGGTGTCGCCGGGTCCCACCAGCAGGAGCCCACCCAGCCGATGTTCGACGCCCTCAGCGATCGACTGCGCCGGACGCTCGGTACGCTCACCGGCCGCGGCCGGGTGAGCGAGGCCGACGTCGACGCCGCTCTGCGTGAGGTCCGGCTCGCCCTGCTCGAGGCGGACGTCAACTTCCGGGTCGTCCGCGACTTCATCGGGCGGGTGCGCGAGCGGGCGGTCGGCGCCGAGATCCTCCACAGCCTGACCGCCGGCCAGCAGGTCGTGAAGATCGTTCACGAAGAGCTGACCGCGCTCCTCTCGGCCGGGGATCGAACCTTCCACCTGGCTGGCTCACCGGCCGTCGTCGTCCTCGCCGGGCTCCAGGGCTCGGGCAAGACGACGACCGCGGCCAAGCTCGCCCGCCAGGTGGTCAAGCTCGGCCGTCGCCCGCTCCTCGTGGCCGCCGACCCGTACCGTCCGGCGGCGGCCGACCAGCTCGAGACGCTTGGCGCCGGGCTCGGCCTGCCGGTCCACCGCGCGGCGGTCGGGACGCCGGTCGTGGAGATCGTGCGCGGGGGGGTCGAGGCGGCCCGGCGGGGTGGGCGCGACGTGGTGATCGTCGATACGGCCGGCCGGCTGACGGTCGACGAGGAGCTGATGCGCGAGCTGGCCGCCCTCGTCGCGGCGGTGAAGCCGGTCGAGACGCTGCTCGTCGTCGACGCGATGACCGGCCAGGAGTCGGTGGCGGTGGCCCAGGCGTTCGAGGCGACCGTCCCGCTGACCGGTCTCGTCCTGACCAAGATCGACGGCGATGCCCGCGGCGGAGCCGCCCTTTCGATCAGTGCCGTGACCGGTCTCCCGGTGAAGTTCATCGGGACCGGCGAAAAGAGCGACGCCCTCGAGGTCTTCCACCCCGACCGGCTGGCCGGGCGGATCCTGGGCATGGGCGACATCCTCACCCTCGTCGAGCGGGCCCAGGAGACGTTCGACCAGCAGCAGGCGGCGAAGCTCGAGGAGAAGTTCCGGCGCGCCACGTTTACCCTTGACGACATGCTCGACCAGCTCCAGCAGGTCCAGAAGATGGGTCCGCTCGGCCAGATCCTGGGGATGATCCCGGGCCTGGGCGGGATGGCTCGCGAGGCGGAAGCGGCGGTCGACCGGGGCGAGCTCCGGCGGGTCGAGGCGATCATCCGCTCGATGACCCCGCGCGAGCGGCGAGACCCGACGATCCTGAACGCATCGCGCCGGCGCCGGATCGCGGCCGGTTCGGGGACGACCCTGACCGACGTGAACCGGCTGGTCAAGCAGTTCGCCGAGATGCAGAAGCTGATGAAGCAGTTGGCCGGCGCCGGCCGGCGCGGGCCGGCCGGACTGCTCGGGCGGCGCTGACCAGATGAGCGACGAGACGACCCCGCCGGCGCCGACCCCGGCCTCCCTCGGACCGTCCCGGCCGAGCCGCCGGCGCTGGACCCTGGCCCTCCTGGTCACGGGGCTCATCGTTGCCCTGAGCGCGGGCCTGCTCGTCCTCGTCTCGAGCGCCGGCGCGGCCAGCCGGCTGGCGGGCTGGGTGCCCGCGGACACGTACGGCTACGCGGAGCTGCGGCTCGAGCCGCCGGGGGATCAGGGTCGCCAGGCGATCGATTTCCTGGCCCGCTTCCCGGGCTTCGCCGATCGGTCCCAGCTCGACGCGAAGCTGACCGACCTCCTCGACCGCCTGGCGGCCGACGCGACCGGCGGCCGCAGCAGTTACTCGGCCGTCAAGCCCTGGCTCGGCGACGCGCTCGCGCTCGCCGTCAGCGGCCCACCACCGGCCCCCGGACAGGCCGGGGCATCGCTGGTCGTGGCCGCGATCCGGGATCCGGCGGCGGCCCGACGGTGGCTCGACTCGACCGTCGGTTCCGCGGGCACCGGGAACGCCACGCACGGGGGCGTCGAGTTGATCGTCGGGACGGCCGGTGGCCAGACATGGGCCGCCGGGGTCGTCGACACGGTCCTCCTGGCCGGCGAGCGAGGGGCGGTCGAGGCGGCGATCGACAGCGGCGGCAGAGGGCCGTTCGGATCGTCTCCGTCGTTCCGGGCGGCGCTGGCCTCGCTCGGCGGCGACAGCCTCGCGGTCGCCTACCTCGAGCCGCGACGGGTCGTCGGCGCCGCCCTGGGCGCGCTGCCAGCGGGCCCGGCGCTCGACGGTATCCTGACGAACGAGCTGCCGGCCTGGACCGGGCTGGCCGTGCGGGCGCACGGCGACGCGCTCGAAGTGCTGCTCACGAGTCCGGCGCTCGAGAGCGGACGGGCGGCGACGAACCGGCCGAGCACGCTCGTCAGCCGCCTGCCGGCGACGACGCTGGTGGCGGCCGAGGCCCACGACCTCGGTCTCGCGATCGGGGACCTGGTCAAGCGCCTGGGGGCCGATCCGCGCACGGCCGACGCTGCGAAGCAGCTCGAGCTGGCCCTGGGCACCCTCGGCGGGCTCGACTCGTTCACCGCCTGGATGGGCGATGGCGCGCTTGTCGTGACCGGCCAGGGGGGGATGCTCGACGGCGGGCTCGTCGTCTCGGTGGTCGACGAGGCGGCGGCCGCGGCTCGGCTCGCCTCGCTCCGCAGTCTGCTGAGCCTGGCCGGTGGCGTGGCCGGAATCGAGATCCGCGACGAGCCGTACGGCGCGGGCCGGATCACGAGCATCGACCTGGGCGACCCGCGCCGGCTGCTGGGCGGAGCCGCACCCGGCGCGGGTCGCCTCCCGGCCGGCGAGCGGCTCGTGTTCGCCTGGACGCTGCAGCAGGGGGTGTTCGTGCTTGGTCTCGGCGATCCGTTCGTCAAGCAGGTGATCGACACGCCGGCCGGGATGTCGCTGGCCGAGAGC
>JAKAHU010000021.1 GCA_021825385.1 Chloroflexota bacterium
CGTGCGAGCGCCGCGTTTGCGTCCGCCAGCGGGTGCGTCTCGACGTCGGTCTCGATCCCGATGCGGGCCGCGATGGCAAGGAACTCGCTCGCGTCCTGGCGGGTCACGTTGGCGACGCTGCGGATCGATCGCTCCCACCACAGGCTCTCGTAGGGCATGGCCGGGAGCTCGTCGAGGTGGATGGCGTTGATCGCGACCACGCCGCCGCGATCGAGCGCGCGCACGGCCGCGGCGACCACCGACCCGACGGGCGCGAAGGTCACGGCAGCGTCGAGCGGCGCGGGTGGCCGATCGTCGTACGCCCCCGCCCATGCGGCACCCAGCTCGAGCGCCCGTTCCCGGTCCGCCGCGGAGCGCGTGGCCACGTACGCATCGACGCCCCACGAGCGGGCGACCTGCATGGCGAGGCGGGCTGACGCGCCGAAGCCGTAGAGACCGAGCCTGGCGCCCGCCATCCGCGGGCCGATGCCGGCGACGCGGAGCGAGCGGTAGCCGATGACGCCGCCGCACAGCAGGGGCGCGGCGGCGAGGTCGGGATATTCGTCCGGCAGCCGGACTGCCACGTCGGCACGGGCGGTCACCGCCTCGGCGTACCCGCCGTCGCGATCCCAGCCGGTGAAGGTCGCCGCCTCGCAGAGGTTCTCGCGCCCGGACCGGCAGAAGCGGCACGTGCCGTCCGTCCCGGCCAGCCAGGTGAGGCCCGCCCGATCGCCGAGTCCCCAGCCCGTCACGCCCGGCCCCAGCGCGTCCACGACCCCGACGACCTGATGGCCGGGCACGATCGGGAGCGCTCGGGCGTCGAGGTCTCCCTCGCAAATCTGGAGGTCCGTGCGGCAGACGGCGCAGGCGCTCACCCGGAGGCGCAGCTCGCCCGGCCCGGGCTCCGGGACGGGGCGATCCTCGAGCACGAGCGGGCCTGTGGCGGCGGGAGCGGGGGAGCGGAGGGCCATCACGCGCATGGGCCGAGCCTACGCCGATCGCACGGCGCACGTCGGTCGGGGCCGCCCCGGGTCCCGGTCCCCCGGGGCCGGACGGCATGGGGGGCAGGGCGGTCGGAGCGGCGGCCCCGCGACCAAGGGCCCTAAACCGGCGCGTCCCGCGGGGCGAGCATGGGCAGCGCGGAGCCGGTCCGCACGCCCCGCACGCGCTGGGCCGTCCCGGGTCGGCAAACCGAGGTCCAGCCGCACATGAGCCCGTCCGTCCCCACAGACGGCGTCCCGAGCAGTCTGGCGTGCCGCGGTGCCGCCCGCTGTTCCCGAGAGAGGTGCGCGGTCTTGGCCCGGCAGCGCGGGGCGGGGACGCTCGGGAGGTGACGTGATGATGCATCTGGAACCGCCGTCGGTCCGCCTGCTCGTGTGCGGGAATGCGGACCGCGGCGACGACGGCGCGGCGCTGTCGGCCGTCGCGACGCTCCTGCCGACGCTCGCCGCGTCCCTCCTCGAGCGCCTCGAGGTCCGCCGCTGCGGCCAGTTGCGCGTCGAGGACCTGCTCGACGTGCGGCCCGGAGAGGTGACCGTCGTCGTGGATGCCGCGGTGGGCGTCCCGCCGGGCCACGTCGTCTCGCTCCCCATCTCGGACATCGCGGCCACGATGGGCACGGCCGCGCCGCGGTCGTCCCACGAGCTCCCCATCGACCAGGTCCTGAGCCTGGCCGGGACGCTCCGCGCGGGCGGACTGCCGAGCGGCACGTTCATCGGCATCGGTGGGCGCCGTTTCGGCTACGGTCGTCCGCTGTCGCGGTCGGTGCGGCTGGCGATGCCCGGCTTCCAGCAGGCCATCGCGACGGAGCTCGCCCGCCTCGCTCGCGTCGCGAGCTGAGAGCGACAGCCCGGCCGGGATCAGGCCCCAGTCGGGGCGGCGATCGGCTCGCGGCTCGCCGCCGCGCCCGCGTCGAACGCGGCGGCGTCCATCTCGACCATGTCGGCGTGCCGATCGCCGAGCACGATGGCCAGCGCTCGGTGGACGGTCTCCGGCTCCACCAGCCTGCGTCGCCCGATCAGCGCGCCGAGCGCCACCACGGAGACCAGCTTGTCGTCGCCGGCCCGCTTGGCGACGGCCGTGCAGGGGACCTCGAGGACCTCGATGTCGTCCCGGCCGGCCTGGGCCTCGATCAGGGTGGTGTTGACGACCAGGAGGCCGCCCACCGCCACCATCGGCCCGTACTTGGCGATGGACGGCGGGTTGAGGACCACGGCGTGGTCAGCGCGGTCCACGATGGGCGAGCCGATCATCTTGTCGGCGATGATCACGGTGCAGGACGCCGTGCCGCCGCGCATCTCGGGCCCGTAGGAGGGGATCCAGAGGACTTCGCGTCCCTCGAGCAGGGCCGCCTCCGCGAGCACCTTGCCGGCGAACAGGATCCCCTGGCCGCCGAACCCCGCGATGATCGTGGAGCGTTCCATCTAGAAGCCCTCCGTGACGGCGCGGTGCGGCGCTCCCGGCGTGGGCAGGCTGGGCGCGATCCTGCGCGCGCGGTCCACGAAGGTGCCCACCGGGTACGCGTCCATGACCGTGGTGCGCAGGCGCTCCATGGCCTCGGTGGGGGTCAGGCCCCAGCCCACCGGGCAGGTGGAGAGGACCTCCACGATGGAGAACCCCCGGTCCTCCAGCTGCACCTCGAACGCGCGCCGGATGGCTGCCCGCGTCTTGCCGACGAGTGCCGGGTCGGCAACCGACCCCCGCGCGGCGTACTGGACGCCCGGCAGCAGGGACAGCATCTCCGTGACGGGAAGGGGATAGCCCTGGGTGGCCACGTCGCGACCGCGCGGGCTCGAGGTCGTCTGCTGGCCTGCCAGCGTCGTGGGCGCCATCTGGCCGCCGGTCATCCCGTAGATGCCGTTGTTGGCGAAGATGACCGTGATGCGCTCGCCGCGGGCCGCAGCGTGCACGATCTCCGCGGTCCCGATGGCGGCGAGATCCCCGTCGCCCTGGTAGGTGAACACGACGCGGTCCGGTCGGACGCGCTTGACGCCCGTGGCGACGGCTGGCGCCCGCCCGTGCGGCGACTCGACCGAGTCGAGGGCGAGGAAGTCGTAGGCGAAGACCGAGCAGCCCACCGACCCGACGAGGATGGTCTTGCCGCCGATGCCCAGATCCTCGAGGACCTCAGCCACGAGGCGGTGGACGATGCCGTGGCCGCAGCCCGGGCAGTAGCTGGTGGGATTGGACAGGAGCTGCGGCCGACGGTAGACCGTCCGGCCCTCCTGCTCGACGAGGGATCCGCTGGCCGTCACCGCCCGACCTCCCCGCGCGCGCCCAGCGCGCGCCTCGCCGCGTCGACGACGCCGTCCGGGCTCGGCACCATGCCGCCCATGCGGCCGTGGAGGGACACGGGCAGCGCGCCCTCGATCGCGAGCCTGACGTCCTCGACGAGCTGGCCCGCCGACATCTCCACGGTCAGGACCGCTCGTGCGCCACGGGTGACGTCGCGCAGCGGCTCGGCCGGGAAGGGCCACAGCGTGATCGGCCGGAACAGGCCGGCGCCGATGCCGTCCTCCCGTAGCCGCTCCACCGCCGTCCGCGCCACGCGGGCCGCGCTGCCGTAGGCGACGAGGACGATGTCCGGGTCGTCGAGACGCTCGCCCGCCCACCGCTGCTCGGAGCGGCGGATCTCGTCGTAGACCCGCTGCAGGGCGAGGTCCTGTTCCTCGAGGTCCTCGGGCCGCAGGTGGAGCGACTTGAGGACGCGGGGCGGGCGGCTGGCGGCCCCCTCCAGGGCCCAGTCCGGACGCTGGCGCTCGAGGGTGCGGAAAACGGGGGCGACTGGCTCCATCGCCTGGCCCAGGATGCCGTCCGCGAGGAGCATGACCGGGGTCCGGTACCGCTCCGCGAGGATGAAGGCGTCGCGGACGAGGTCGATGGCCTCGGCGATGGAGGACGGCGCCAGGACGGGCACGCGGTAGTCGCCGTGGCCGTGGCCCTTGGTGGCCTGGAGGTAGTCGCCCTGGGCGGCGCCGATGCTGCCCAGGCCCGGGCCGCCGCGCATCACGTTGACCAGCACCATCGGCAGCCGAGAGCCGGCCATGTACGACATGGCCTCGGCCATGAGGCTGATGCCCGGGCTCGAGCTGCTGACGAGGACGCGCGCTCCGGCGGCCGATGCGCCGAGCGCCATGTTGATCGCGGCGAGCTCGCTCTCCGCCTGGACGAAGACCCGGCCCTCCTCGGGCATCCGGCGGGCCATCCACTCGAGGAGCTCGGCCTGGGGGGTGATGGGGTAGCCGAAGTAGGCGTCGCAGCCGGCCGCGATGGCGGCCTCCGCGATGGCCTCGTTGCCCTTCATGAGGATGCGGTCCACGGGGCGCGGGCCCGCGTGGGCGCGAGGCGGGGCGACGGACCGGTCCCGGCTGTCGGCGCGGCGGTCAAGGGCGGTCATCGCGTCATGCTCCCCGCGCCCGGACGAAGATCGACAGGGCGGCGTCCGGGCACATCCGCGCGCACTTGGCGCAACTGGTGCAGGCATCCGCGTCCACGAGGATCGCGGGGTGATAGCCCATCGCGTTGACGCGGGTGCCGTCCAGCGCGAGCGCATCCGTGGGGCACGCGTCGATGCAGAGGCCGCACCCCTTGCAACGCTCGGTTTCCACCAGCACGGGACGGAACGCCGGGGATCCGCTCGGGGGACGTCGGAGTGGGGCGTCGGCGAGCGGTGCGTACATGGCCATCGACAGCACCTCCAGCGGGACTATGTGTCCGACTTGGACTAGCAGACAGGGCCAAGATGCGCCTCGGCACGGGCCATTGCGCACGACGAACCACCCGGCCCGCGGGTCAGCCGTGCCCGTGTCGGCGAGGCCGGCGGCCCTGCCCAAGGTAGGCTCGGAGCGTGCAGAAGCTGACGCCCAAGATCATCCTCGAGGGCACTCGCCTGACCGGCAAGACGGACCTCGCGTTCGCGCTCAATGAGCACCCCCGGTTCGTTGGGCCGCGCCGCTACCGGTACCACTCGCCGCTGATCTCGGCCGAGTGGTGCGGGTTCACGCCGGAGCCCTGGGGCCGCGGGCCGATCAACTTCGAGCCCGGTGGCGAGGAGGAGGCGCGGGCGCTCGAAGTCTTCGACACTTGGGTTCGCCTGATCGAGCTCCAGCCGCACTACTCCTGGATCATCGATCGGTTCCACCTCTCCGCGCGCGCGTACCAGCTTGCGGCGCACGGCCACGACCTGGACTTCCGGGCGCTCGAGGAGCGGCTGCTGGCGCTCGACGTGCACCTCGTGCTGTGCACGCGTCGCGACGGGACCTGGGAGGCGGCCCGCGCCAAGCGGCTGCAGGTGTCCGGCAATCCCGCTCAGTACGACGACCTCGGCGCATTTCGCCGCGAGCAGGCGCTGCTCCGCCGGCTCGCCGGAGGTTCCGTCCTCCCGGTGCTGGAGTTGGACACCACCGATGGCGACCTCGATGCGCTGTGCGAGCAGGTGGCCGACTGGATGGCCTCCACCGGAGGGCTGTGGGCCCGACAGCGTTCCACCGACGCCCGCTGAGGCCCGCGGAGGCCCGCTGACGGCGGCTGGCCCGCGGCCCCCACCTCGCCCGCAGTGGAGGGGCCGCCCACCCGTGCCCCTCGGCCCCCGCGGGCGGGCCATCGTCCTGCGCGGCAGGTTCAGTCGGCACTAATGCGCATCTTCGAATACCTCGATGCTGGCGCCGTGGACGAGATCACCGCGCTGCAGGCCGAGGTCCTCCGGACGCTGGCCAATCCCCGGCGGCTGGAGATCCTCCATCGCCTGCTCGTCGGGCCGTGCGAGGTGCGACGCCTCGCCGAGGACCTCGGCGCGTCCCAGCCGAACATCTCCCAGCACCTGGCCGTCCTCCGGAGCGCCGGCATCGTGGATGCCGAGCGGGATGGCCGGGAGGTCCGCTACCGCCTGGCCGACCCGGACGTGATGGTCGCGTGCGGGCTGATGCGTCAGGTCCTCCAGCGTCGCCTCACCCGGCTTGGCCGCCTCTCCGTGATGGAGACGGCGCAGGCCGAGTGGGTCGAGACCCAGTAGCCGGGGATGGGTAGGCGATCCGTGAACGCAGCCCCATCCCTGCCGGCAGCCTCGCGGGCCGAGAGCCGCCCCAGCTCGGGCGACCAGCGGTCCGATCCTCGTCACCTCGGGATCATGGCGGCACGATGCCGCTGGAAAGGGAGCTCTAGGAATGGCGAACGCAACGGTTGACGCAAAGGGCCTGAACTGCCCGATGCCGATCGTCAAGACGGCGCAGGCGATCAAGGCGATCGCGTCCGGCGAGACGATCGAAGTCCTCGCCACCGATCCGGGGTCCGCGAAGGACTTCGCGGCGTGGTCGAAGACCACGGGCAACGTGATCGTCGAGCAGTCCGTGGACGGCGGCGTCTACCGCTTCGTCCTCCGCAAGAAGTAGGGGAATCCCGTGACCGCAGAATCGTCCGTGCCCGCCGAGGCGGAATCCAAGCCGCAGGGCATCGCGATCATCCTCTTCAGCGGCGACCTCGAGAAGACCTGGGCCGCCATGATCCTGGCCTCCACCTCGGCGTCGCTGGGGATGCCCACCAAGGTGTTCGTCACCTTCTGGGGCCTCCAGACGTTCGTCAAGCCGGAGAAGCGCATCATCGGCAAGAACTGGATGCAGAAAGCATTGGCCGCCCTCGCGCGACCGGGCATCAAGCACCGCAAGATGTCGCAGCTGCACTTCCTGGGCATGGGCCGCTGGATGATGTTCAAGCTGGCCAAGCAGTACGGCGTGTCCTCGCCGGCCGAGCTGCTCGAGATCGCCCAGATGATGGGTGTCGAGTTCGTGCCCTGCCTGATGACGATGGACATGTTCGGCCTCACCCGTGACGACCTGATCGACGGCCTGGGCGAGCCGGTCGGCGCGGCCTCCTATCTGGCGGACGTGGCCTCCGGCCTCGCTCCGATCTTCATCTAGTCGCCATCCCGGACCGGGGCGCGGGCGCGGAGCCCTCGCTCCGGTCCGTCGTGTCCGGGCCCCGCCAACGGCCCCGGGGTCAGGTGCCGGCCCCGCCCGGCGGGACGCGACGGCGCCCGCGGGGCGTGCCGCAACTACAATCGGGCCGATGATCCGACTCGACCCCCCGCGCCGCCCGGGCACCCGATGAGCGGCCGCGTCTTCTCCCGCGCCTCCGTTGCCCGCCCGCCCGTGGCCGTCTCGGCGCATGGCTGCACCATCGTGGACGGGGACGGGAGGGAGTACCTCGACGCCGCGGGCGGCGCCATCGTCGTGGGCATCGGGCACGGCCGCCGCGAGGTGGCTGAGGCCATGGCCGCCCAGGCCGGCCGGATCGCGTACGCGCACGGGTCCGCCTTCACCACCGAGGCGCTCGAGCGTTACGCCGCGGCGGTGGGCGACCGCCTTCCGATGGCGGACCCCGCGATCTACCCGGTGAGCGGCGGGTCCGAGGCCATCGAGACCGCGCTCAAGATGGCCCGGGCGACGCAGATCGCGCGCGGCGAGGCGGATCGCACGGTTGTGATCTCGCGCTGGAGCTCGTACCACGGCAACACGCTCGGGGCGCTGGACCTGTCGGGGCGCCGGCCGTTGCGGAAGCCCTACGAGGCATGGCTCGGGCGGTTCACGCACGTGTCGGCGGCCTACCCGTACCGTGCCGGCGAGCCCGGCGCGAACGCGCTCGGAACGGCCGAGGAGCTGGCCGCAGAGCTGGACGCCGCGATCGTCGAGGCAGGCCCGCGGAGGGTGGCCGCGTTCGTCGCGGAGCCGATCGTGGGCGCCACGCTGGGCGCCGTGGAGCCGCCGGAGGGGTACTGGCCCGCGGTCGTCGAGGTCTGCCGGCGCCACGGCGTTCTGGTGGTGGCCGACGAGGTCATGACCGGCTTCGGCCGCACCGGCGCCTGGTTCGGCGTGGACCACTGGGGCGTGCGGCCCGACATCCTGGTGGCGGCCAAGGGGGCGACCAGCGGGTACTGGCCCTTCGGCTTCGCGGCGGCCTCTGGCGAGGTCTACGACACGATCCGCGCGGGGGGCGGCTTCACGCACGGGTTCACCTACTCGCACCAGCCGACGGCCGCCGCCGTGGCCGGCGAGGTGCTGCGGATCCTCGAGGCCGAGTCGCTGGTCGGCGCGTCGCTGGTCAAGGGCGCGCAGCTCCAGGCGCTGCTGCGGGACCGGCTCGACGGGCACCCGGCCGTTGGCGACATCCGCGGCCGCGGCCTGCTGGTCGGCGTGGAACTCGTCCGCGACCGGGGCACCAGGGCGCCCTATCCGCGCGCGGCGAGGCTCATCGAGAGCGTCGTTCGCATCGCGCGCGAGCGCGGGCTCCTGCTCTACTCGGGCAGCGGGAACGCCAATGGCACGGACGGCGACATCGTCCTGCTCGGCCCGCCGTTCGTGATCACCGGGGAGGAGCTGGCGCGTGTGGCCGACGGGCTTCGGGAGGCGCTCGACGCGGCACTCGCCGGGCTCGGGTAGGCTGCGGGCAGGTCGCGCGGCGACCGCGCCAGCGACTTGGGCTGGGCTGCGGCTACCGGGCGCGGCGGCCGCCGGACGCCCGCGCCACCACGATCAGGCCGAGGACCACCAGGAGCAGCGGCCAGGCCAGGTCGCCCAAGCCCGGGACCGCCAGCGCTGAGCCGCCGATCACCACGAGGATCACGCCCAGGACCGCCTGCCAGCCCCATCCCGCCCGACTGGCCGCGCGGACCAGCGCGATGAACAGGAACGCCGAGCCCAGGCACAGCGTGCCGACGCCGGGTCCGCTCGCCACGCCCGTCGCCTCGAGGATGCCGGGCGCGGCCAGCGCGGTGATGATTGCACCCAGGTAGAGCGAGCCCGTCCCGCGGTTGACGGCCCACGACACCAGGAACGCGACGCCCACCGCCAGGAACAGGATCGAGCCGGCCGCCTGGACCGCGGGGAATGCCTGCTGGAGCAGCAGGAGGGCGCCGAACACGATCAGGAAGATGCCGAACCACGGCAGCCGGCTGCGACCGCGGGGCCCGCCGATGTCGGTCCACTCCCAGCTGTACGCGTGCACGCTGCCGTCGATCACCTCGCCCCGCAGGGGCTCGCCGGGTCGCTGGGCCATGGCACTCCTCCTCGTGTCCCGGAGGGTAGCGCGTCCGAGCGGAGGGTAACGTCGCGGACTACGATCGCGGCGGCCGCTTGGCATAGGAGCATCGCATGCCGCACGTCATGACCGTCCTCGGCCCCGTGGACCCGTCGGTCCTCGGGTTCACGCTCCCCCACGAGCACACGCAGATCGCCCTGTGGCAGATCCCGGGGCGGTACGACTACTGGGAGCTCACCCGCGACGAGCCGGTGATCCTTGACGAGCTGCGCCTGTTCCGCGAGGCCGGCGGGACCGCGCTCGCGGACCTCACGCTGCCCGGCGTGGGTCGCGATCCCGTCTGGCTCGCTGCCATCGCGCGCGCATCCGGTCTCCACGTGGTCATGGGCGGCGGCTGGTACCGCAACCCGTACTACCCGCCGGAGGCGCGGATCGACCGGCGCATGACCGATGAGCTGGCCGAGGAGCTCGTGGCCGAGGCGACGGTCGGGGTGGGGGAGACGGGCGTCCGGATCGGCATCCTGGGCGAGATCGGGACGGACAAGCCCTGGGTCAGCCCGGCTGAGGAGCGTGTGTTCCGGGCGGTGGCCCGGGCGTCACGCCGCACGGGGCTCGCCATCTCAACGCATGCCGCCCAGTCGCCAGTGGGGGCGCTGCAGATGGACATCCTGGAGGAGGAGGGGGTGGACCCGGGCCGCGTGGTGATCGGGCACTCGGACTCGTACCCGCGGCTGGACCACTACCTGGGGCTGCTGCGCCGCGGCGCCTCGATCGAGTTCGACTTCCTGGGCATGGCGTTCGAGCCCACCGAGCGGCACGGCGAGGCTCGGGTGGTGGACCTGCTGCTGGAGCTGCTCGCGCGCGGGTACGGCGACCGGATCCTGCTCAGCCAGGACGTCTGCCACAACAGCCAGCTTCGCCGCTACGAGGGCAACGGCTACACGTACCTGCAGACGGCATTCCTGCCGCGGCTCCGGGAGCGCGGCGTCAGCGAGGCCGACGTCGCCCGGCTGACG
The DNA here is from genome assembly GCA_021825385.1 of Chloroflexota bacterium. GTDB lineage: Bacteria > Chloroflexota > Limnocylindria > Limnocylindrales > CSP1-4 > JAKAHU01. The sequence goes on from JAKAHU010000021.1 coordinate 10,023, forward strand.
GTTGAGAACCCTCGTCGGCTGCTGACGATCGCGTAGTCCCGGCGGCCCGGTCTGCGCCCGCCGCAGGGTTGACGAAGCCCCGGCGCGGGCCGGGGCTTCGCGTGCCGGAGTGCTCGGGGCTAGGCCTGCACGAGCGTGGCCTCCACGGACAGGGCCACGTTGCCCTTGAGCGCGCGCGAGACCGGGCAGCCGTCCTTGGCCGCCTCGGCCAGCGCGGCGAACTGGGCCTGGTCCAGGCCGGGGACCTGCCCGCACACGGTGATGGCCGACGAGGCGATGCCCCAGCCGGCGTCCGTCTTGTCGAACGAGACCGTCGCCTTGACCGAGAGCTTGGCCGCTGGTGTCCCGTTCTTGGCGAGGCCCGACGAGAAGGCCATCGAGAAGCACGCGGCGTGAGCGGCCGCGATCAGCTCCTCGGGACTCGTCTTGCCGTTGTGGTCCTCCGTGCGCGAGGCCCAGGTCACGGGCTGGCGGCTGAAGGCGCCCGACGAGACGTAGTCGATCGTGCCGGCACCCTCGAGCAGCGTGCCGGTCCAGGTGACGTCGGCGGAGCGGGTGATCGCCATGGGTTCCTCCTTGGGCGGATCGGCGGAACGCGGGACGCGCGCGCCGCCTCTAGCGTGCCACGGGTCGGCGCAGCGCGGGTCCGCGCCGCCCCGTGGTCGGGTATCGGGTCGTGGCCGGAGCCCGGTCAGGCCTCGGCTGGCTGGGCTCCGGCGCCCGCGGGCCCGTCGTCGCGGCCCTCGGCGTCCCCGGGGCCGTGCCCCGCGACGCGGGAGCGCAGCCCGTCGACGAGCGAGTACACGACCGGCACCACGAGGAGCGTCAGGAACGTGGAGCTGAACAGGCCGCCAATGACGACGGTGCCCAGCTCGGCCGCGATGATGGACCCCTGGTTGAGGCCGGCGGCGAGCGGGATCAGCGCCAGGATCGTGGCGATGGCGGTCATGAGGATGGGCCGGACGCGCGTGCGGCCGCCCTCGATCAGCGCGTCGGTGGTGGACAGGCCCTGCGCTCGGAGCCGTTCGACGAGGTCGAGCAGCACGATCGCGTTGGTGACCACGATGCCGATGAGCATGAGGAAGCCGATCAGGGCGCTGACGCCCAGCTGGTGGCCCGTGAGCAGCAGCGCCGGGAAGGCGCCGATGGTGGCGAGCGGGAGGCTGAACAGGATGACGAAGGGCGTGACGAGGGAGTTGAACGTCAGCACCATGGCCAGGTAGACGAGCAGGACCGCGACCCCCATCGAGACGTACAGCCCCGAGAATGCGTTCTGCTGCTCCTGGGTGACGCCGGCGAGCGTGACCGAGACGCCGGCCGGGATCGTGCCGTCCGCCGTCATGGTGTTGAGCCGGGCCTGCACGTCCTGGCTGACCTTGCCGGTGTTCAGGCTGGTGATCTCCGCCGAGATGGTCGCGGCGGAGGCCTGGTTCACGCGGGTGATGGTCCCCTGCGCGTTGACCTGCGCCACGGCGGCGATCTGGCCCAGCGGCATGCGGGCGGCGGTGCCCACCGGGATGGCCTGGAGCTGGGCGACCGATGTGACGGCCTGCGGGTCCACTTGGACCACGACGGGCGTGGCGCCCGACTGGCCCTGGAGCGTCACCGTGGTCGCGGTGGTGGGCACGAGCATCGCGCGGACGGCCTGCGCCACCTGCGCGGTGGTCATGCCCACCATGATCGCCTTGTTCGGGTCCGGCGTGATCTCGATCTCGGGCGTGCCCTTCGAGAGGTCGCTCTTGAGGTTCAGCAGGTCGCGGTTGCCGGACAGCGCCGCCAGGACGGCGTCATTGGCCGCGGCCACCCGGGCGGGATCGCTGCCCGACACGACCACGTTGAGATTGTTGGAGGTGAAGCCGGCCGACTGCGCGACGGCCACGTCCCAGCCGCCGGTCTTGATCGGCGCGAGCTCGTCGGACAGCCGTTGGCTGTACGCATTGAGGTCCACCGAGTTGTCGAGGCGGACCGTCAGCTGGGCGCTGTTGGCCGGCAGCCCGTTCTGGGCCGCGACGATGGTCTGGAAGCCGGTGTCGCTCTCGCCCGGGATCGAGGTGGCGACGTGCTGGACCATCGGGTCGGCGAGCAGGATCTTCTCGGCCTTGGTCGCCTCGGCGAGGACCGCCTGCGAGCTGGTGCCGGCGGGCGGGGCCACCGTCACCGTCAGGATCTTCTCGCCGCCCGCGTTGATGAACGCGGTGGGCAGCATCGGGGCGATGACGCCGGTGGCCAGGACGAGAGCGACGGCGACCCCCACCACGCCGAACTTGGTCCAGCGGTTGCGGAGCGCCAGCGCGATGGCGGGCGTGTAGAGCCGGATCCAGAGCGAGTTCCGGGGCTCGCCGTCCTCGTCCACGTTGGACGGCACCCTGCGGACCAGCAGGAACGCCAGCACAGGCACCACGGTCAGGGCGCAGACGAGCGACGCCACGAGCGCGAAGGTCACCGTGAGCGCGAAGGGAAGGAAGAACTGGGAGACGATGCCGCCGACGAAGCCGAGGGGCAGGAACACGCCCACGGTGGTGACGGTGGCGGCCGTGATGGCGCCGGCCACCTCGCGCGGGCCGTTGATCGACGCCGCGAGGCGTCCTTCGCCCTTGGCGCGGTGGCGGTAGATGTTCTCGAGCACCACGATCGCGTCGTCCACGACGCGCCCCACGGCGACCGCGAGCCCGCCCAGGGTCATGATGTTCAGGGTGATGCCGGCGATCTGCATGACCACCAGCGCGGTGAGCAGCGAGAGCGGGATGCTGACCGCGGCCACGAGGGTGGAGCGCAGGCTGAACAGGAACAGGAAGATCGTCAGGATCGCGAAGATCGCACCCGTCAGGCCCTCGTGGAGCAGGCCGTCCGTGGACTGGGTGATGAACGTGGAGAGGTCGTTGACGACGGTGATCTGGACCTGGCCCTGGTGCAGGGCGCCGATCCGGGCAAGGGCGGCCGTGACCTCCTGCGCCACGGTCACGGTGTTCGCCGCGGACGTCTTGCTCACGGAGATAGACAGGGCGGGATTGCCGTCGAAACGCGCGTAGCCCGTGGTGGGCACGCCGGTCAGCGCGACGGTGGCCACGTCGCCGATCGTGACGGGGGTCGGGGCCGGGGCGGAGGCCGAGCCCGCCGCAGGGGCCGAGCCGGCGGCGGGGGCCGAGCCCGCAGGAGCCGAGCCGGCCCCGCCTGACGGCGTCTTGACGCCGATCACGAGGCTCCTGATCTGGTCCACCGACGTCAGCTGGCCGAGCGTCGAGACCGGGATCCGGAGGCCGCCGCCGGCGATCTGCCCGGATGGGATCGTCAGGTTGTCGGCCGTGATCACGCCCGTCACCTGCGCGACCGTGACACCGGCGGCCGCCATCTTCGCCGGGTCCAGCGTGATGACGACCTGCTGCTCCTCGCCGCCCGACACGTCCACCGACGCGACGCCAGAGAGGCTCTGGAGCGCGGGCTGGATCTCCCCGCTGACGATGGCCCCGGCCGCGGCCAGCGACGTCCCGCCCTTGGCTGCGACGGCGGCGATGATCACCGGCGACGCGTTGATGTCGAGCGCGCTCACCTGCGGCGTCACGCCCGCGGGGAGCCGCGCCTGCTGGAGGTTCGCCTGGATCGCCGCCGTCGTCGCCTTGACGTCCGTGCCGTACGAGAACTGGGCGATCACCAGCGAGACCGAGTTCGCCGACGAGGACGAGATGCTCTCGAGCCGCGGCACGCCGCCGATCGCGCGCTCGACGGGCTTGGTGACCGAATCGGCGACGTCGGTCGCGCCTGCGCCCGGGTACGGCGCGATCACCGTGACGATCGGCAGCTGGATGTTCGGCAGCAGCTCCTGCTGGAGGCTGCCCCAGGCGGAGATGCCGGCGATGAACAGCGCGGTCGCCAGCAGGAGCGTGACGCTCCGCTTGCCCACCGCGAGCTCCGAGAGGCGGCTCATGCAGGGTCCTTTCGAGCGGGGGATAGGTCACCCGGGGCCTTGGCCGCGCTGCCCCCGGAGCGCGCGGCCAGCTGCTCGGCGGCGCGGGCGAGCGCCGCGAGGGTCGCGCGGACGCCCGCCAGCTCCGCGTCGTCGAGCAGGTCCAACAGGTCGCGCATCTGGTGCGCGTTGAGCTCCCGGAAGCGGTCGATGAACTGCGCGCCGGCGGGCGTGAGGCCCACGACAACCTGACGGCGGTCGGCGGGATCCTCACGCCGCGAGGCGAGCCCGGCCTCGACGATCCGGTCGACGAGGCCGCTGACGGTGGACAGGGAGACGCCGAGGCGGCTCACCAGCTCGGACATGTGGAGGTCGCCCGCGGCGCCCAGCAGGTACAGGAGCTTGGCCTGCGGCATGGTCACGGCGATCTCGAGGAACTCGGGCGCGTGGCTGCCGGCCATGCGGTGCATGAGGGCGTCGAAGCCGGCGATGACCTCGTTGACGAGGGCGGCGCGTTCGGTTGGCTGAATGGCTGGTTCCTTCGCGTGCGGCTGATCCTTCGGTTCCACCGAAGCATTCGCGGCGCAGGGTATCCCGGATTGCCGGGGAGCCCCATGGTCCGGCCGTGGGGAGGGGTCGCCTCGAGCCTGGCGTGTCCTACCTCGTCCCTCTGCTGCGGGTGGAGCCGGGGCGCTCCCGTCGAGGTCGGCCCCCTACGATGTGCCCGTGACCGACCAGCCCCGCCATGTCTCGGCCCGTGCCGCCCGCCGCTACCTCGTCCACCACCACCTGCTGGCACCGCCCCGCGCGCTCCCCCCGGAGCCGGCCTCGGTCATGCGCGTGGTGGACCGCCTGGGCTCGATCCAGTTCGACCCGCTCGAGGTGGCCGGCCGCAACCACGACCTGGTGCTGCTCGCCCGCATCGCCGGCTATCGCCGCGCGTGGACCGACGGCCTGCTGTACCGGGAGCGCGTCCTGTACGAGACCTACAACAAAATGCTCTCGCTGGTGCCCACCGCGGAGCTGCCGTACTACCGCCTGGCCTGGGACCGCGTGCGGGCGCGCCACGAGGCCGGCTCGTTCGACGAGCACGCCCCGCTGGTGGACGAGCTGCTCACGCGCATCCGCGAGGGCGGCCCGCTCAGCTCCACCGACATCGAGCCGCGGGCGGCGATCGACTGGTACTGGCGCCCCACGAACCAGGTCCGCGCGCTGCTCGAGGCGCTTGCCGAGGCCGGGATCCTTGCGATCGCCCGCCGCGAGGGGAACCGCCGCGTGTACGACCTCGCCGAGCGGCTGTTCCCCGCGGAGCTCCTCGCGCAGCGCCCCCCGGAGCGCGAGCAGCGGCTGCACAAGCTGCGCTCGCGCTACCAGGCCAACGGGCTGCTGGGCGCAACCGGGGAGTACGCGCTCTGGGCCGGCGCGGCGGACGACACGCCGCAGCGCCACGAGCTGCGGGTTGAGCTGGAGGCGCGTGGCGAGATCGCTCCCGTCGTCGTGGAGGGGCTGCGGGGCCAGCGGTACATCCCCGCGCCGTCGCTCCCGCTGCTCGACCTCGCCGAGGCGGAGCTGGCGGCGGAGGGCCAGCCCGGGCACGCGTGGGCGGCGGGACGGCCCGGCGACCGCGCGCCGTCGGTCGCGTTCCTCGCGCCGCTGGACCCGTTGGCCTGGGATCGCGACCTGTTGGCCCGCCTGTACGCCTTCGAGTACCGCTGGGAGGTGTACACGCCGGTCCACAAGCGCCGGTGGGGCTACTACGTGCTGCCGCTCCTGTACGGCGACCGGCTGGTCGGCCGGATCGAGCCGCGAATCGACCGCAAGGCAGGGGTGCTGCGCGTGCTCGACCTGTGGTGGGAGGACGGGTTCGACCCGCTCGACGGGGCGCACGCGGGCTTCGCGTCCGCCCTGGCCGACGCGCTGCGGGCCCATGCCGCGTTCGCGGACGTCGCGCGCATCGCGCTGCCCCGCACGGCGCGCCACCGGACCCTGGCCGCGGCGCTACGTCCCAGGCTGGCCCCCGGCCCCGGGGCTCGGGTCACCCGGCGGGCGGACGCCCGGTCGTCCGGCGGATCACCAGCGCCACCGGCATGACCTCGCGCAGCGGCCCCTCGTGGTGGCCCGCCATGAGCGCCTGCAGCCGAGCCACCGCGCGCTCGCCGCTCTCGCTGAGCGGCTGGCGGATGGTGGTGAGCCCGATGAAGTCCGCCGCCTCCACGTCGTCGTAGCCGATCACCGACAGGTCGCCCGGGACGGAGAGCCCGAGCGCCGCGGCCGCCTCGAGCACACCGATCGCCTCGGTGTCCGACGCCGCCACGATGGCCGTGGGCCGGTCCGCCCGGGCGAGGATCGCCTCGGCGGAGCGCCGGGCGTTGGCGCGCGAGTGCTCGGCCAGGCCGAGGTGGTCGCGCCGGATGGCGAGCCCCTCCTCGCGCAGCGCCTGCTCCACGCCGCGGAGGCGCAGCCGGCTCGACGAGAAGCCGAAGCCCGGCCTCGGCACGTCGCCCACGGAGCCCAGGCTCCGGTGCCCGAGATCGAGCAGGTGGCGCGCCGCGGTCCGCCCGCCGTCCACGTCGTCCATGACGACGCGCGGGACCGCTCGGTGGTGCGCGTCGAGGAGCACGACCGGGAGGCCGGTCGCCTGGATCCGGGCGAGCTCGTCCTCCTGCGGGGCGATGGACATCAGGATCAGCCCGTCGATGCGCTCCGGCCGGGCGATCGTCCGCAGGACGGCGTCCCGACGCTCGGCGGACTCGACGTTCATCGCGATCATGTCGAGCCCGAGCTGAGCGAGGCCCAGCTCGATCCCGCGAAGACGCTCGACGACGGACGGGCGGGCGGGTCAGGAAGGGGACAACGACGCCCACGCTCTGGGAGCGGCCGGTGGACAGCCGACGGGCCGCCGCGCTGGGGACGAAGTCCAGCTCGTCGATCACGGCCTGGACGCGGGCGCGCGTGTCCGGATCCACGTTGGGCTTGTCGTTCAGGACGCGGCTGACCGAGCCCCGGCCGACCCCTGCCTTCCGGGCGACGTCGCCGATCGTGACCGGCATCCATTCTCCGCGAGACCCCTGCCTGCGGTTCGCATCATGGCCGCCGCGGGAACGGTTCCACTTCGGACCCCCATCGCGGGGGCAGCGGCGACGCGGGGTCAGGGGGCCCGGGCGAGGTGCCGGGTGGCCTGCCCTCGCGGCCCGCTCGCGGCGAGATCGGCGCGCGGACCGATCCGTGACGGGCGCTCCCCGGGGAGGACGTCCCAGGCCCCCGCCGATTGACGTTGACGTTTCGCCCTCTAATTCCGATAATTCTGGTCGGGATTGCGGCGTCAGCCGCGTTCCCGCCGTTCCGCCCCAGCCGTCCCCGCCCAACCAGACCTCCTCAGCGCCACCGCTTCCGCGGCGCCCGCCGCCTGCATCGGAGCAGCCAATGAGCTCAACCCGCGACCTGGTCCGCGACGAGCGCGACCAGTACGCCTTCCACGACGACATCGTCTACCTGCGCGAGACCAAGCGCGGGCTCACCCGTGAGACGGTGGAGGAGATCAGCCGGTTCAAGGACGAGCCGGACTGGATGCTGCAGTTCCGGCTGCGCGCGTACGACCACTTCCTGAAGCGCAAGATGCCCACTTGGGGCGGGCGCCTCGACGACATCGACTTCGACAAGATCGTCTACTACCGCAAGCCGTCCGAGCGCGAGGAGAAGTCCTGGGACGACGTCCCGGACCAGATCAAGCAGACGTTCGAGAAGCTGGGCATCCCGGAGGCCGAGCGCAAGTTCCTGGCGGGCGTTGGCGCCCAGTACGACTCGGAGGTGGTCTACCACTCGGTCCGCGAGGAGCTGTCCAAGATCGGCGTGGTCTTCATGGGCACCGACCAGGCGCTCAAGGAGTACCCGGAGATCTTCCGCAAGCACTTCGGCACGGTCGTCCCGCCCGAGGACAACAAGTTCGCCGCGCTCAACAGCGCGGTCTGGTCCGGCGGCTCGTTCGTGTACGTGCCCAAGGGCGTCGAGGTCCCGCTCCCGCTGCAGGCCTACTTCCGCATCAACGGCGAGAACACCGGTCAGTTCGAGCGGACGCTGATCGTGGTGGACGAGGGCGCCAAGGTCCACTACATCGAGGGCTGCACGGCGCCCATCTACGCCACTGACTCGCTGCACGCGGCCGTGGTCGAGGTGGTGGCGCTGGCGGGCAGCAAGGTCCGCTACACGACCATCCAGAACTGGTCGAACGACGTCTACAACCTGGTGACCAAGCGCGCCCACGCGCACGCGAACTCGACGGTCGAGTGGGTGGACGCGAACACCGGCTGCCTCACGGGCGACTCGATGGTGGCTCGGAACAACGACCTGACGCCGATCTCCGACATCCAGCCCGGCGACCACGTCTACTCGCTCACGCCCGAGTTCGAGATCGCCCGGAGCCGCGTGCTCGCCACCCGCGAGAACGCCCCTGAGCCCGTGTTCGAGCTTCGCCTCCAGAACCACCGCAGCGTGCGTGCCACCGCCAACCACCCCTTCCTCGTGGCCCGCAAGGTGGGTCGGACGCGGCGTCTCGGGTGGCTTCCGGTGGCCTCGATCGTGGACGGCGACGAGATCGCCGTCGTCGGCCAGCTGCCTGACCACGGCCGGTCCCGCGTGTTCGAGCCCGTGCCTCGGCGTGCCCGGTCGCGCAAGCCCTTCCGCTCGCCGGCTGAGAGCACCGACGACCTGATGTGGCTGCTCGGGTTCTACCTGGGCGACGGCTATCCGGACGGCCCCAACCGGGTCGCCATCGCCGTGCCGGAGAGCGATCCCGCCTGCGGCCGCGTCCGCTCGCTGGTCGCCGAGCTCTTCGGCCTCGAGGCGGCCCGGGGGCGCGGCGTCGCGCTGCGCATCGCCTCCGCCCCGCTCCTCGACTGGCTGGTGTCCGCCGGGTTCGGCGGCGACGCCCACACCAAGCGAGTGCCGGCCTGGGTCTACGCCCTCCCGCGGAGTCAGCAGCGGTCCTTCGTGGACGGCTACATCGCCGCCGACGGCCATGTGCGCGGCGGGCACCGGAACCTGTCGGTGACGAGCGCCAGCCGGGAACTGCTGGAGCAGGTCCGCCATCTGGCCATCTCGGCCGGCCTCAACCCGCTCAAGGTCACGACCTGGTCGCGCGCCGAGCAAAAGCCGCTCGGCCGCGAGGTCAAGACCTACACCCACCACGTGCTCTACTTCAGCGACGAGCCGCTCGACGCCCCCGTCCACTTCGTCCCCGTGGCAGGCATGGACTACGTCGGCGAGCTGCCGACGGTCGACATCGAGGTCGAGGGGACGGCCAACTTCATCGCCAACGGCATCTTCGCCCACAACTCCCGGCTCACGATGAAGTACCCGGCGATCTACCTCCGCGGCGAGGGGGCCCGGGCGGAGGTCATCTCCGTCGCGGTGGCCGGCAAGGGCCAGCACCAGGACACGGGCGCCAAGGCGATCCACCTGGCGCCCAACACCACGAGCCGCATCGTGTCCAAGTCCGTGTCCAAGGACGGCGGCAGGGCCACCTACCGCGGTCAGCTGCGCGTGGCGCCCGGCGCCACCGGCGTGACGGCCTCGGTCCGCTGCGACGCGCTGATGCTCGACGACCAGAGCCGCTCGGACACCTACCCGTACATCGACATCGGCGAGGACGACACCACGATGACCCACGAGGCCACCGTGGGCAAGATCTCGGCCGAGCAGGTCTTCTACCTCATGAGCCGGGGCCTGACGGAGAACGAGGCGCAGAACCTCATCATCCAGGGCTTCCTCGAGGTGTTCACCAAGGAGCTGCCGATGGAGTACGCCATCGAGTTCAACCGACTCGTGAAGCTGGAGATGGAGGGCTCGCTCGGATGACGGAGGCGGCCGACACGTCAACCCTGGCGCGCCCGTCGCGCCTCGCCCGTCGCGCCCCCGACGATCTTCCCTTCTCGTTCGTCACCGCCGAGCTGGTCGCCGCCATCAGCGACCGCCACGACGAGCCGGACTTCATGCGCGCGGAGCGCGCCGCGGCCTTCGCGCGGTTCGAGGCGCTGCCCGTGGAGCCGAACCTCCTGCACACGCCCTACGTGGACCTGCGGGCGGCCTCGCTCGACGGCGCGACGCCGTACGCGACGGCACAGGACACGGGCGCGGTTCCGGTCGCCGGCTGCCACGGCCCGGACGACGCCACCGCGGGCGTGCTCGAGTTCGACGGCGAGGCCGTCACCACGGCGACCATCTCGGCCGAGGCCGCTGCGGCGGGCGTCCGGCTGATGACGCTGGGCAGCCTGGCGATGAGCGACTACGAGCGCTTCAAGGCGCTGATCGCGGACCCCGCGCTGCCCGACGACGACAAGTTCGCCGCCATGGCGCGCGCGGCTTGGACGCAGGGCGCGGCGCTGATCGTGCCCGCCGGCGTCCGCGTCGAGCGGCCCATCGTGATCCGCTGGCGCGTCGGCGCCCCGCGGACGCAGATCGCGCGGACCGTCATCGTGCTCGAGGACGGTGCCGAGGCTTCGGTGGTCGAGGAGCTGGTTGCCTCAGGCGATGCGGTCCCGGGCGCCCAGGCGCTGCTCTCGCTGACCACCGAGATCCACCTCGGGGCGCACGCCCGGCTCGCCCTCTCGAGCCTGCAGGAGACCGGCCCCGACCAGATCGTCCTCCAGCAGCGGCTCGCGCGCATCGGCGAGGGCGCGGACCTGCGCTGGGCGCTCGCCCAGCTCGGCGGCCGGCTCGTCAGGTCGCGCGTGGACAACGTGCTGGCCGGCGACCGGAGCACGGTGGAGCAGGTGGAGATCGTGTTCGGCGCGAACGACCAGCTGCACGACCTGACCTCGTACACGCACCACATCGGCCGCGACACCACGGGCGAGCTGCTCAGCAAGGGCGCGCTCCTCGATCGGGCGCGCAGCTACATGAAGGGTCTCATCACGATCGACAGGACCGCCGTCGGGACCGACAGCTTCCTGGGCGAGTTCGGGATGAACCTCTCGAAGAGCGCTCGCGCGGTGGCCATCCCGTCGCTCGAGATCGACCAGCCCGACTGCCGGCGCGCCGCGCACTCGTCCTCGGTGGGCCCGATCGACGAGAGCCAGCTCTTCTACCTCGAGAGCCGGGGCATCGACCCGGGCGAGGCGCGCAAGTTCATCGTGCTCGGGTTCCTCGAGCCGGTGGTGGCGCGCGTGCCGCTCGAGGATGCGCGCGAGCGCCTCCGCGAGGCCCTCGAGGCGAAGTGGGCGGCGGGCTTCGTGTCGGCCGGCAGCGCCACCGCGGCGTGACTCGGCGCATCGACCTTCTCGCCGCGGACGCGGTGGGGGAAGGGGAGATGCGGCTGGTCTGGGTGGACGGCGGGGTGAGCCCGGTCGTGGTCGTCCGATCCGGCGGCGTGGCGCACGCGCTGCAGGGCACCTGCTCGCACGAGTACTTCGAGCTGGACCAGGGCTTCCTCACCCGGGGCGCCCTCACCTGCGCGCTGCACCTCTCCAGGTTCGAGCTGGACAGCGGCGAGCCGCTCGACCCTCCGGCCGACCTGCCGCTCGCGGTCTACCCGGTTGTGGAGGAGGGCGGGCGGCTCCTGATCGAGGTCCCGGACGGCCCGCTGGAGGTCAACGAGGGCTGACCGGTCGGGCGTCCCGGCCGGCGGCGGTCAGGCCACCGGGCTGGCGGCGGTCTCGACGACGGGCTCGAGATGCGGCGCTGCCGTCCGCTGCAGCACCAGCGCGCCGAGCAGGACGAGCGCGGTGCCGACGGCCTGGACAGGGGTCATGGACTCGCCCAGGAACACGGCCGCCAGGATCACGCCGGTGACCGGCTCGAACAGCATCAGGATCCCCGCCCGCGTGCCGCCGATCCGTCGGATCGCGATCAGGAACAGCCACGAGCTGACACCCGCCGCCGCGACGCCCGCGAGCAGGATCAGCGGCCAGACGCTCGGGGTCCGGAGGGGGACCAGCAGCCCGTCGCCCTGCCCCGCCGCCCCGGCGAGCGCCGCGGCCCCCACGGCCGCCACGGCCATGATCAGGCCTGACGCGCCGGCGGACGGAACGGAGCGGTACCCGGTCCGGCTGACCTCGACGAAGAGCACCTGGGCCGCCGATGCCACCAGCCCGAGCACGATGCCGCCGACCAGGTTCGGGGCGTCCCCGGCAGTGGGCGACCCGCCGGCGAGGACGAGGACGACGCCGCCCATCGAGAGGGCGAGCGCGGCCGAGCGCCACCGGGTCAGCCGCTCGTGGCCGAGGAGGACGTCCGCGACGAGGACCCCGGCGGGGTACGTGTAGAACATCATCAGGACGACCGCCACCGGGGCCATCCCGAAGGCGTTGAACATCGCGGCGTTGAGCACGAGGCCGGAGAGGGCGGCCGTCGCCAGCGCGCCCCAGCCTCGCCCGCCGAGTGCCCGGAGCGCCGCGACGCTCTCGCCCGCGGACCGGGTGGCCACCAGGACGACCGCGATGAACGTCACGCCCAGGAGCGCCCGCCAGGAGGTCATGGCGGTGCCCGGCAGGCCCGCGTCGCCGGCCAGCTTGGTGAGCGGCCCGAGCATCCCGAACAGACACGCGGCGATGACCGCCGCCAGCGAGCCTGCGGCGACACCTCGGTCGGGGGCGGCGGGAGCGCTGGCGCCGTCCGCGGTCACGGGGCGGGCCGGAGGACGAGCGTCGCCGCCGACGCCCGCGCCACCGCGCCGGCCGTGAACGGCAGCGGCACGGTCTGGTTCGCCAGCCACCGCGCGATGAAGTCGGTGTTGTGCGAGCTGAACGGCACGCCGCTCTGGCCGGTGGTGGTGATGATCCGCGACGCGTCGAGGTTGCCCATGTCGTAGATCGCCCGCATCGACGGGCCGTTGGTGACCGCGAAGATGCCGGCCAGCGAGGTTGCGGCGGGCGGGGTGCCGGTCACCGGGTCGGGGTATGCCACCGACCACTGGTAGTACGTGTTGTCCACCGCGCCGCTGGCGCCGTTGACCTGCACCGGCGACGTGTCGAAGTACCAGTCGAGCGGTCCGATCCCGGCCGAGCCGAATGTGGCCTCGCGGAAGGCGATGGTGTGGATCCGGCCCCACGACCACGTGCCCGGGTCGCCGAGGTCGCTGCGGAGCCAGCTGCCCGCGGTGTCGAGCGCCTTGGCCGTGACCGCCGCGGCATCGGCCCCGATGCCCCTCGCGCGGTCGCCCCACCACGCGGACGCCCGGCCGGCCGGCGTCCCGATCAGCGTGGCCGTCAGGTCGTTCGCCCAGTCCGAGCCGACGTAGCTCGCGGCCCACGGCCCGAGGTTGCCGTCGAAGATCGCCCGCTCCACGGCCAGCTCGAAGACGCTGAACGAGGTGCAGCCCGTGGACGACACCGTGCAGGTGCCGTCCCAGCCGAGGATCCGGTCCAGCACCGCCTGGCCGTCGGCGGTTGCCGGGTGCGGGCGCATCGCCTGCAGCGCCGTCTGCATCCGGGCGCCGCGCAGCAGCGTGGTGTCGCCCTCGATCGCGCTCATCGTCTGCGTCGTGACCGTGCCCTTCGCCGCGTCGAGCAGCTGGGTGATCCGCGCCGCCCGGTCGCCGCGGTCGTATTCGGCTCCGATGAACAGCGAACCGGCGTCCACCGGGTTGTTGGCGGTCACGATGCGACCGGACGGCGGGTCGTACACGGACGGCAGCTGGTCGAACGGGATGAACGACACCCACTCGTGCTTGCCGTCCCAGCCGGGCACGGGCCGCAGGCCGTGATCGGACGGGTCGGAGCGGACCGGGATGGCACCCGGCATCTGGTAGCCGATGTTGCCGTCGACGTCGGCGTACACGAAGTTCTGCGACGGCGCCCCGAACAGCCGGAGCGCGTCCCGGAACTGCGCCCAGTTGGCGGCCGTGTCGATGTCGAGGAACGCCTCGATCACGCGGTCCGGCAGGGCGGTCGCCGTC
>JAKAHU010000022.1 GCA_021825385.1 Chloroflexota bacterium
CGATGCATTCCGCCAGGCCGAGGAAATTCGCTACGCCGACGAGAATCAGAACGCGCAGCGGCTCTGGGACGGCTTCGTCGGACCGCGGCTGCTCGAGCTGAAGAATGATCCGCAGGTCATCGAGCAAGAGTTCCAGCCGCGTCCGGTCCGCCTCGACCGGCACCTGGATGTAGGCTGGGTTCTGGGCGCCCTTCTTGGCCTCGCTGATATAGGGACCCTCGAGGTTGAAACCGAGTGGTCCTGCGCCGTCCTCCGGCGCATCGCCCATGGCGTCGTGGCCACCCCAGCCGTGACAGTGCACGTCCACGAACCCAGGACAAACATAGAGGCCGTTCTCCTCGCTGGCGTCCAAGTCCACCGAGACAATCCGGCCTTTGTCGATCGTCAAGCGTCCGGGAGCTACCCGGTCCTCAAAAACGAGCCGTCCGCCGACGCTCTTGGGTGCGTCCCACATCATGTGCTCCCGCATGGCACCGTCTCGCTCCGCGGCGCGACCCACGAGGACGCAGCACAGGTCGTCCGCGACTCGATCCTAGCACCGCCGCGGCGGTGCTTTGGCCGGTACCCGGCGCGCGCCGGTCAACCTGAGATGGGCGCGATGGCGGCAACCAGTGCTTCCGCGATGGCCGCATCGTGCGGTGTCGGGGCCCACCCTGGGACGGGGTCGATGCCGGCGACCCGCAGGACGAAGTGGTGCAGCGAGGCCAGGTGAGAGTCCACGAACGACCCAAGCGTCAGGCGGGAGGGCGGCAGGAGCGCGGCTACGGCGTGCGCCTCTGGGTCGGCGCCCGCACGTTTGCGCCACGTGGCCTCCGCGCCGTCGAAGCGGGTGAACCGTAGCGGAGCTACACGCTCAAGGTTCGCGACCAAGCTCCCCTCCGTCCCGTACAGTTCGAAGGGCGCACCCTCCGCGCCGAATGCGATCCGCGATGCTTCAACGGTAACGTGTGCGCCCCCGGGCACGCGCAGCTCGGCCCATGCCCAGTCGTCCACGTCGACCTCGCGCGTGCCCCCCAGGCCATCGGGCCGTCGCGGCACAAATGTCGCGTGGCGGGCCGCGAGCAGCTCCGGCTCACCCAGCAGAAAACACACCAGGTCGACGACGTGGAGCCCGAGATCGAGCATGGCGCCGCCGCCGGCCTCGGCCGCCTGAAGACGCCACGAAATGGGACGGGCAGGGTCGAGGTAGCTGCCGTGGAACAGGCCGAAACGGACCTGGCGGACCTCGCCGATCCCGCCGACACGCAGGAGGGCGCGTGCCTCGATGACGGCAGGGTGGTACCGCATGACTAGGCCAACGTGTGTCGGCGCAGGCGAGGCCGCGGCGAGCTGCGCCAGCTCGGCGGCCTCCGCCGGCGTGCGGCCGATCGGCTTCTCGACATAGAGCGGCCGTCCGGCCCGTAGGACGGCACCGGCCTGCGCGAGATGCTGGGCATTGCGCGTCGTCACGTCGAAAGCCGTCAGCTCCGGATCCGCCAGCGCCTCCGCCAGAGTCAGGACCGGCACACCCAGCGCCGCCGCGTCGCGTGCCACCGCTGCGGGCCGATCGCTGACGATGGCGGCCAGCAAGGGACGGAACGGCAGGTCGCGCACGACAGGGAGCGCGGCGAGCGCGCAGGCGTGCGTGCGTGCGATCGAGCCAAAGCCAACGATGCAGATCCGGACGTGGGGAATGGTCATCGTGAACCCCCCGGGCAGCGCAGTGGTCCGCGAGGAGGCCCGTGGCGTACGCGATCTTGGTGTCTGGTGTCGCGAACCGGTGGCTGGGCCCGTCTCCCCGAGGGCAACACGCCGCCCTACCCTCCGTCGTACCCGCTGACCGTCGCGACCAGCGCCGCTGGCGTCGTTGCCGGCCCGACCCGCACCCGCGGAACCAGCAGCCGGTCCGCGTACGACTCGAGCGCTCCCGGGACAGTCGTCGCCGCTAGCCGGTACCCGTCGCGCCGCAGGATGCCGACAACCGTTGGGCTCCAGTTACCGAACGGATAGGCCAACGTGACCGGCGGGACGCCGGTCCACTTGGCGATCATGCGGCCTGCCTGCGCAATTTCCGTAGCTGCCGTCGCCGGCGAGACGATCCCGAGCCCCACGTGATGCACCGTGTGGTTGGCGATCTCGTCGCCAGCCCGGGTCATCGCGCAGAGTTCGGACGGCGTGAAGTACGCCGCCATGCCGACCCGGCCGGTGATGACGAAGAAGGTCCCCACGAACCCGTAGCGTCGGAAGACGGGGAAGACGTAGCGGTAGCCGTCGCGGTAGCCGTCATCAAAGGTGATGACCAGCGTGCGCGCCGGCTCGCTACGCCCGGCGGCCAAGTCGGCCGCGAGCTGGCGGAACGTGATCGAGCGCCAGCGGGCAGCATGGAGGGCGGCCATCTGCGCGGCAAAGAGCTGCGGGGAGACGATCAGACTGCGCAGCGAGTCGCCCGCCTCTGAGAGCGGCACGACGCGGTGGTACATCAGGACCGGCACGTGTTCGACGAGCCCCAGGTTGCGCCAGGCGACGGCCGGGGACGCGGCGCTTGCCGCAGGGGCGCAGCCGGGCGCCGGGATCGCTTTGACGACGCCCGTTCCTACCGTGCCGACTCCGCCGGCGGATTGGTCGACGGCGCCGGGCAGCGGGGAGTGCTGCGCCACCGACGGTGAGGACGGGACGGGGGTCGAGGTCGGCAGTGCCCCAGGGTGCCCGGCCGGTGACACAGCGACCGCGACCCCGACGGCGACCACGAGGACGACGATGACGGTGGCGGCGGCGACAACGCCCTGACTGAGAGGCGGGCGCGGTAGGCGGAGGCGCGACATGGCCGGATCCTACGCGCTCGAACCGTGCAGCGCATCGCGGGAGCCGTGGCTGACGGCGGCATGGCGTGGGACGCTGCCCGCCACAGGTGGCCCGTCGGCCGTGGGGGGCCCGTCGGCCGCCACATCGATCGGGTCGGCCGCGGATAGCGCGCCGCTCGCCGCATCGACACCCGAAGGAGCCCGCTACACTCTCGCCCGGATGGGCCGCGACACGGAGGGACGGATGGTCGAGACGGACCGACGGGAACGTTGGGCGCTGATCCTGGGGGCCAGCAGCGGGTTCGGAGCCGCGACGGCGATCGCGCTCGCCCGCGACGGCTACCCGATCGTCGGTGTCCACCTCGACCTGCGCGGCAGCCTCGCCGCGGCGGACGAAGTGCGGCGCACGATCGAGGCCACCGGTGTGCCGGTCGTCTTCCACAACGTCAACGCGGCGGACGAGGAGAAGCGGCACGCGGTCATCGAGGACATCGCGCGCCGGTTCGCCGAACGGCGCGCCGCAGGTGTCGAGCCGTATATCGCCGTCTTCCTGCACTCCCTCGCCTTCGGCGTCACGCTCTCGTACATCTCGACCGATCCGGCACGCAAAGAGGTCTCGCAGCGGCAGCTGGAGATGACCGCGGATGTGATGGCCCACTCGATGGTCTACTGGACGCGCGACCTCTTCCACGCCGGCCTCATCGCACGCGGGAGCCGCCTCTTCGCGATGACCAGTGAGGGCGCGGTCAAGGTCGTCCCGACCTACGGTCCGGTCAGCGCGGCCAAGGCGGCGCTCGAGTCGCACTGCCGTCAGCTCGCGCTGGAGCTGATCCCGCACGGCATCACCGTCAACGCGATCCGCGCGGGCGTCGCCGATACGCGTGCGTCGCGGGCGATCCCCGGCCACGAGGAACTGTTCCGGTATGTCCGCGAGCGCAACCCGGCCGGGCGCATGACGACGCCCGAGGACGTCGCGGAGGCGATCGTGGCGCTGGCGTCGCCGCGCCTCTACTGGGTGACCGGCAACACGATCGGGGTCGACGGCGGGGAGCTGATGGGCTCGAAGCAGGCAGAGGGGTGACGACGCCTGCGCCGCCCCCGCCACCGGTCTCGTCGACCTTTCGACTCGTCAACGCGTCCGTACGCGTCCTGATGGCACTTGGACGAGTTCGGCTCGAGGTCGAAGGGCTCGACCTGCTCCCGGACCGGCCCGGCGTGATCCTGGCGAGCAACCACTTGTCGTTGGCCGACCCGGTGCTGCTTGCGATGGTCGTGCATCGCGCGGTGGGGCGACGCGTGCGGCACATGGCCAAGGCCGAAGCGGTGGCGCTTCCGATCTTCGGCGTCCTGCTGCGCGACTACGGCGGGTTCGCGGTCCGCCGCGGCCGGCCCGACCGGGAGGCGTATCGGATGGCGCGCGAGGTGCTGGTGGGTGGCGACTGGCTCGGCCTCGCACCCGAAGGCACCCGCAGCCGGACCGGGGTGCTCGGAGAGCCAAAGCCCGGGGTCGCCTTGCTTGCGGTCCGCAGCGGCGCGGAAGTGGTACCTGCGGCGATCTGGGGCACCGAGGAGCTCTGGCCAGTTGGTGCGCCGTTACCGCGACCTGGCAAGACGGTGCACATCCGGTTCGGTGCGCCATACCGGATCGTGGCCCCGCCGGAACCGGAGGCCGACGCGATCGACATCGGCCGCCGCCCGGCGCAGGCCGAACGCCATGCCGTGCTCGACGCCGCCAGCGAGGACCTGATGCGACGCATCGCGGCGCTGCTGCCGCCGGAGTACCGCGGCCGCTTCGGCTAAGAGAGGCGAGCCGTCCCCCGGGCGAAGCGGAAAGGGGGCGGCTCGCAGGCTCGCAGGGTCGCAGGGTCGCAGCTCGCAGGGTCGCAGGGCCAGGAGCCCGTGTGCTCCGGCTCAGAACTGCTCGAGGTAGCGGTCGAGCTCCCAGCTCGTGACCTGGGCGCGATACTCCTGCCACTCGGCGCGCTTCGCCTCGACGAAGTGGCTGAGGACGTGGTCCCCCAGCGCCTCGCAGATCACCGGGTCGGCCTCCAGCTCGTCGATCGCCTCCCCGAGCGTCGCGGGCAGCTGCCGGATCCCGCGCTCCGCGATCCGTGCAGCGTCCATCTCGTAGAGGCTCTCCTCGACCGGCTCAGCCAGCTCCATCCCCTTCTCGACCCCGTCGAGCCCCGCCGCAAGCATCACGGCGAAGGCCAGGTACGGGTTCGCGGACGGGTCGGGGCAGCGCAGCTCGATCCGCGTCGCCTCGATGCTGCGGCCCGGCGAGACCATCGGCACACGGATCAGCGCCGAGCGGTTGACGCGGCCCCAGGTCAGGTACGTGGGCGCCTCGTAGCCGGGGACCAGCCGCTTGTACGAGTTCACGAGAGGCGCCAACACTGCGATCATGCCGCGCGCGTGGGCCAGGATGCCGGCCATGTAGGCGCGTGCCAGATCGGAGAGCCCGTACTTGTTCGACGGGTCGGCGAAGGCGTTCCTTCCCGCCTTCAGGTCGTAGAGGCTCTGGTGCGTGTGCATCCCTGAGCCGTTGATCCCGAAGATCGGCTTCGGCATGAACGTGGCGTACAGGCCGTGCATCTGCGCGACCGCCTTCAGCGTGAACCGGAACGTCACCGCATTGTCGGCCGTGCGCAGCGCATCGGAGTACTCGAAGTCGATCTCGTGCTGCCCCGGCGCCACCTCGTGGTGGGCCGCCTCGACGATGATCCCGAACGCCTCGAGCGCGTTGACCATGTCCTGCCGCACTTCCTGCGCCAGGTCCGTGCTGAAGTCGAAGTACCCGGCCTGGTCGTGCGGCAACGGCTGGATATTGCCCTGCTCGTCTCGCCGGAAGAGGAAGAACTCGAGCTCCGGGCCGGTGTTGAAGCGATATCCGAGGCGCTCGGCACGCGCGAGCTGGCGGCGCAGCACGTAGCGTGGGTCGCCCACGAACGGCTCGCCCTTCGGGGTGTAGACGTCGCAGATGATGCGCGCGGTCCCGCGGCCACCGAGTGGGCCGCCATCGCCATGGCCGGGCTGCCAGGGAATTTCCGCGAACGTGCTGAGGTCCGGTTTCAGGTACTGGTCGCTCTCGGCAATCCGCGTGAACCCTTCGATGGAGCTGCCGTCGAACCAGGTCCCGTGCTCGATCGACTCGGCCAGCTGGTGGAGCGGGATCGTCACGCTCTTGACCGCGCCGATGATGTCCGAGAACTGCAGCTGCACGAAGCGGATCCCCCGCTCCTGCGCGGCCGTGATCGCCGCCCCCGGATCGCCGTTCCGAACCTCGATCGTCATCGCGTCCCTGTCCTCCACCTGCCATGGCTCCGCTACCGCGCCTGCAGCTTAGGCACCCTGCACAACGGGGCTCAGTCTAACCGACCCACGGCCGCCACATGCCGGCCCGTCAGCCCGGGACCGACTCGCCGGATTGGGCATTCTGCACAAGTCTGACTGCGACTGCCAGGGCCAGCCGCAGGTCGGGGTCATCGAGCCGCCAGCCCGTGAGCGCCTCGATGCGGGCGATCCGGTAGAGCAGCGTGTTGCGGTGGATCCCGAGCGCTTCGGCGGCCCCGGCCGCCCCCGGATGTTCGAGGACCGCGCGCAGGGTCGCCACACGCCGGCGTCGGCTCTTCACCGACCCCACGAGGAGGGGCGCGAGCAGGGCGCCTGCCAGTCGGGCGCCGTTCGGCAGGTTGTGCAGTTCGCCGAGCAGACGGTAGGCGGGCAGGCGTTCGGCCTGCAGGACCCGCGGCCCAGGGCGGAGAGAGCCGGTGCGGGCGCCCTCGGCAACCACGGAGCGGGTGCCCGCCGGCTTCTCGGACCCCTCGGGCGCAGTCGATGGCTCCGGGAGCGCGCCGACCTCGGGGCTGGCCTCGGCCTCGGAGATAGCCTCCGCGGTGGGGATGGCCTCGGCCGCCTCCAGCGTCGACCGCGCCTCGGCCTCCGCAGCCGACCGATCCTCCGGCCGACTGAACGGCCGAGACGCGGCGACATCCCGTCCGATGGTGGCGGCGATGCGAGATGCGATCGCGAGGCCACGCGGGTCGTCCCGGCCCAACGCGACCACCATGCGGTAGTCCACGCTGGTCACATCGCCCCTGAGGAGCAGGCGACGCGCCGGGGCGAGGCGGAGGAGGCGATCGCGGCGGCGCGCCCGTTCCTCCGCGGAAACCTCCTCGCCCGGCACGATCTGTCGGGCCACCACCACCGCCCAGGGCGGGCCATCGGCGGGCAGCGACTCGAGCGGCCCCGCGATGCGCGTCCGCCGTGCCGCAGTTGCGCCTCCCATCTCGAGCGCGAGCAGCGGCGCCACGCGGTCGGCAACGGCCCGATCCAGGTCGCTGGCCGGCAAGGGACCGAGCAGGGCGAGCGTGCCGACACCGGGCAGCGCGACCCGCAGGGCCGCCTGTCGCGGCTGTGCCAGGTAGCGCGCTGCTGCTGCCGCCGCCTCCGCGACACCGTCGGGGGCGTGCACGGTAACGGCGGCCCCGCGCTCGTCCTCGATCGCCACAGCGCGGCCGAGCGCCGCGCCGACCGCGCCCGCCAGCGCCTCGAGGCCGTACCCCTCGAGCGCCAGACGCTCGAGCGCCGCGTCCACCTGGGCGGCCTGGCGGTCGAGCTCCGCGCGGCGGTTCACCAGGTAGCCGACCAGCGAGCGCTCGAGCGCGCCCGGGTCGCCTCCGGTGAGCCGGAGGACGGCAAGCGCGCGCGCTCGGGCGGCGTCGACGAGCCCAGCCGCCGCGGGCGCCGGCGGGCCGTCGCCCACCAGGAGCAACCCTGCCACGCCGGCGCGCGCCAGTTCGGCGACGATGGCCGACGGGTCCGCCAGACCGGCGTCGAGCGCCGAGAGAACCGGTTCGGGCACGATCGCGAGGTCGCCAGGCTCGAGCCCCTCGAGGGCGGGGACGCGGGCACGCAGCACGCGAATCCATGCGATCTCGGGATCCGGTACGGGGCCCCCAGCCCCGGCGCCTGCGGGCGAAAGCCAGGTTGCGGTGGGCACGACGTCGCGCCAGATCTGGGTCAGTGTCGGCACTGCGCCATGGTCTCACGCGAGCGCCGCGCGCCGTCAGCCGGCGGCGCTCCGCAACTCCCGGACCACCTCGCGCAGCTCGCGCGGCACGTCCACATAGCGGTCCGCGAGCATCGCCACCTCTGCTCGCTGCGGCAGTGTCCGGATCCAGATGCGTCGTCGCGGGAAGTAGAACGTCAGCACCAGGCCCCCGAGCATCAGGAGGAATGCGATCCAGACCAACGCTTCGCCCGGGTCGCGCCGCACCACGAGCCCGGTGAACGCCGACGTCTTGACCCAGCGGATCGCGTACCCACCGGTGACCCCCGTGTCGCTCGTCTGACCGACGCCCAGCGATTCCATGAAGACCGTCTGGGTACTGCCGCCCGCCCGGTCGGCGACGAGCCCCTGCAGGGTGAGTCGGGGCGCGCCCGCGGCACTGCGGTCCAGGACCAGCAGCAGCCCGAGGTTGGAGCCCGGAATCGTCAGGAACCCCTGCGGCAGCCCCACCAGCGTCCCGGCGAGCAGGACGGGTCCCGTCCAGACGAGACGCCCGGAAGGATCGTGGATCTCCAGGTTGGCGGCCGGGCCGAACGTGTTCTGGTGAATCACGTACCCGTCGACCACGAGCGGGTCGTTCACGTGGATCGTCTTCTGCGCGATCAGGCGCCCGTCCTGGTAGACGGCGACGTTCGTCATGAAGTCGAGGAACGAACCGTCCGGTCGGGTGGGCGCGGAGAATTCGACGTTCTTGACGATCAGATTCCCTGGCGTCCCCACCGGTTGCACCGGGGCCGTCTGGCCATCGCCGAGGACAAGCACCGTCTGGAAGCCGAACGCCCCGGTGATCGCCGCGGCCGCCAGGAAGAGCACGAGGCCGGCGTGGGTGAGGAGCGTGGCCAGCCGGAAGTACTGGTTGCGGTCGCCGTACACGATGCCCTCGGCACTTCGCACGACGAAGCGGTGCCGCCGCAGCACCTCCGCGGCGCGTTCCTCCGCCAGCGGCCCCTCGATCGCGGTGCGGTTCGGCAAGCGCAGATCGAAGAAGCCCTCCGGCTGGGCGACGCGGACCTCGCGCACACTGCGCCACAGCCGCGGCGTCCGATCCGCCGTGCAGACCACGATGCTCACGGCGAGCAGCGTGAGCAGCGTCGTGAACCACCAGACGCTGAAGACGTGCAGCAGGCCGAGCCGTTCGAGCAGGTCGACAAAGGTCGGCCCGATGACGACCCCCAAGATCGAGAGCCCGTCGTACTGGGCGTGGATCCCGGCCATCTGCCGGGCGTACTGGGAGGGGTCCTGCAGCGCCGAGGCGGGCATCTGCGGCAGCAGCGCGCCGAAGACGGCGGCGACGGCGATCGCGATGATCTGGAGCACCGCGAAGCGCACGCTCGTGAGCAGGCGCCAGGCGGCGAAGCCGAGCCCCGCGAGCAGGTCGGAGGGCCGTGCTGAGCGGGCTCGTACCAGGGACGCGGTGGCCATCGTCAGGTGCGCGGCGCGGTCATGGGCGGAAGAGAGCCACGGGCGCGGTCACGGTCGTGCGGCAGCGCGGGCCGCGTCCAGCGCACGGGAGAGATCGGCGAGCAGATCGTCCGTGTCTTCGAGCCCCACCGACATGCGGACCAGTCCGGGGGCGATCCCCGCCCGCTCGAGCGCCGCCGCGTCGAGCTGGCGGTGCGTAGTCGACGGCGGATGCACGGCAATCGTGTGCACGCTGCCCAGTGAGGCCGTGCGCTCTCCGAGCTCCAGCGCATCGAGGAACGCCCTCCCGCCCTCGCGGCTGCCGAGGTCGAACGCGAGCATCCCGCCGCCCGTGCGCAGTTGGCGCCTGGCCACCTCCACCTGCGGATGGCTCGCCAGCCCGGGGTAGTAGACACGCACCACCACGTCGCGTCGCGCCTCGAGGTACTGCGCGAGCGCCAGCGCGGTCGCGGCGTGCCGCTCCATCCGCACGGCCAGCGTGGTGAGCCCGCGCAGCACCAGGAAGGCGCTGAACGGGGCGACGATCCCGCCGGTGTCGACCTGCAAGGCGCGTACGGCGGCCATCCGCTCGCGATCCCCGCACACGATGCCGGCCAGCACGTCGGAGTGGCCGGCGATCCACTTCGTCGCGGACTCGACGACGAGGTCGGCGCCGAACTCGATTGGCCGGCAGAGGTAGGGCGAGGCGAACGTGTTGTCGACGATGAGCGCAACGTCGTGGCGACGGGCGATCGCCGCGAGGCGCGCCAGGTCGGCCACCACGATCGTCGGGTTCGAGATCGTCTCCACGTACAGGACGCGCGTCGCGGGCGTGAGCGCGGCCTCCACGGCGGCGTGGTCGGTCGCGTCCACGTACCGCGCCGTCACGCCGAACCGGCGCAGCTCGTGCTCGATCAGCGAGCGCGTGCTGCCGTACAGCGCGTTCGAGGCCACCACCTCGTCCCCGGCCGAGAGCTGCGAGGCCAGCGCGGCGAAGATCGCGCCCATCCCGGTACCGAACGCGAACCCCTCCGCCGCACCTTCGAGTTCGGCGACCGCCGCGGCCAGCGCGGCGGCGGTCGGGTTGTCGATCCGCGAATAGGCGTAGCCGGGACGGCGATTCGTCAGGACGTCCGCCAGCTCGGTGGAGTCGGCCGCGCGAAAGGTCGCCGTCTGGTAGATCGGGACGGCCGTCGGCTCCTGGGCGAGGCGGGGGGAGCGGCCAGCGGCTCGGATCGCCCGAGTGGAGAAACCGCCCAGCGCGGCGTCGTGCTGCATCGCGGGGCATCGTACACCGGCTCGCGCCCGATCCTCCGCGCTGCGAACCCACGCCCTTTGCCCCGTCCTGCCTGCGAATTCCGTTGGACCGGCGGGGCCGGACCTGCTACTGTCCGCGCCGATGGAACCGATCCGTTCGCGCGCCCTGACCGACCGGGTGGGCGACGAGCTCTCGCCCCTCGACAAGCGCATCATCGAGCACCTGCAGCAGGACGGGCGCCGTCCGTACACCCAGATCGCGGCCGATATTGGCGTGAGCGAGGCGGCGGTGCGCGCCCGCGTGAACCGCCTCGTCGAGCGCGGGATCCTCCAGATCGTCGGCGTCACCGATCCGCTCAAGGTGGGGTTCCACCAGATGGCGATGATCGGCGTCCGTTGCGACGGGGAGAAGCTGATCTCCGCGGCCGAGCAGATCGCCGCGCTGCCCGAGGTCTCGTACGCGGTCATCACCGCCGGCCACTACGACATCCTGGTCGAGACGGTCTGCGAGGACAACGAGGCGCTTCTCTCGTTCCTCGTGGACCGGCTCCGCCACGTCGATGGCGTGCGCGAGACGGAAGCGTTCGTCTACCTGCGCATCGTGAAAGAGACGTATCAGTGGGGGACGCGCTGAGCGTCTGACGCGCGGCGGCCGTTTGCGCTGGCCGCCCTCTGGGCTGGCGGCCCTCGTCGACGAAGGCGCGTCGCCAGGGTGGACACCGACGCGAGCGGCCCGAGCGGGTCCGTTCCGGGAGCGCTCCCGGGACAACCTCGGTGCGCCTCTCCCAGGCCCCGTGGTCAGCCCAGGGCTGAGCCTGGCTCTACGGCGCGATGGTGCTGTCCATCAGCTCGATCTCGTCGGCAGAGAGGCTGGCCTCGGCGGCGACCTCCCGCCAGCCGACCACAGCGCCACGCACCTCCTCGACGAACCGGCGCGATGCGGCGGCTGACAGACGACAGAATGGCGCCGTTTGCGCCACCGCGAGCTCGAGGTCCGGAGCGTGCGTGTCGAGGCCGATGGCCAACTCGTGCTCGGCGCTGTCGGGCATCGGGTTGAGGTCGAAGGCCGGCGCGAGGCGCCAACCATCGGTTGACCTGACAAACCCGTGGTTGCGCAGATGGTCGTCCCGATGCCCGGTGAGCACGTCGAACACCAGCCGTCGGAAGATCTCGGCCAGGTCATGGCCGATGCGAAGAGGCGGCGACCTGTTCCCTCCCGATCGAATCGCCGCGCCATGAACGTACGGTAGGGGCCAGCGAACGTCATCAACCTGGTTTCAGGGACGGCGATCCCTGCCCGCCGAGCCAGGCAGACCCGCGCACCGAGGCGAAGTGATTCTCGGAATCGCCCGAAGGGATGGACGCGCGGCCACCAGGGGGGCGGAATTGGTCGGGGCGGCGGGACTCGAACCCGCAACCTCGTGCTCCCAAAGCACGTGCGCTACCGTTGCGCCACACCCCGACACAGGGCTCCCTCGCGGGCCCCATATTAGCGCTGCGCGACGGTGGCCCCGTGCGGCCACAGGTGAAGCCCGGCGCGCGACACCCGGCGCGGCCTTACAGCCCGCGCGGTGGCCCGATCGGCCTCACGCCAGCCGCTTGACCGATACGTGGTGAGGGCGCGGCGGACCCCCATCGCTCGGCGCCGCGTGCGGGGCCGCGTGCGACCCGATGGCCCGCAGCGCGCGCATCCGCTCGAGGGCGAGCAACCACATCAGGGTCGATTCCGCCCCTTGGTTCGCGTTCACGCCGTGCGGCGTCAGGCCATCGTGACAGCCGCCGCGGTCGGGGTCGGCGACACACGCCCCGACATCGTTGGCCCCGAGGAACCAGGCGTAGGCGTGCTCGGCGGCAGCTCGGTAGCGCTCACGGCCCGTCGTCCGATACGCGGCGTCCGCGGCCAAGAGCAGCGCGGTCGCCTCGATCGGCTGCTGGTCGAAGCGGGCGCGCGCGCCGCCACGCGGCCACCAGCCGTGGCACCCCACCGGCGAGAGGCGCCCGTCGGGCAGCGTCTGGACAGCCAGCAGCCAGTCGAGCACCCGCAACCCCGTGCGTGCCGCGTCGGCATCGCCGAGCCGCGAGCCGGCCATGATCAGCGCCTGCGCGGGCAGCCCGTTCTCGTAGGTCAGCGCCTCCTCCGGCCAGGGCCACTCGCGCACGTAACCCCGCGCTTCGAACGTCCGGCGCAGGCCGCCGCTCAGGCGCCGGTACGCGGCCGGCAGCGCGCTCCCGACGCCACCCCCGCGCAGGGCCGCGTCGCAGCCCAGCATCGCTGCAGCTCGGGCGCGGATCGCCGTCAGCGCGAGCCCGGCGGGGAGGGCCCGCGTGAACGCCCGGGCGGCCCGTTCGCGCGCCGCGGCGTCGGGCGTCCTCCGGATCGTCTCGCCCAGCGCGTGCATCGCCCTTCCGTGCGCGTCCTCCGACCCGGACCCGTCCACCCAGGAGCCGTCGGCGCGTCGCAGGTTGCGAAACCGCCCCTCTCCCACGTCAAGCGCTTCCAGCAGGAACTGCAGGGAACGACCCGCGCTCGCCGCGATCGGCTCCCAGCCCACGACGCGGGCGTGCAGCAGATCCACCAGCAGGGCCCGTGCGACGTCGTCGGTGCAGTACCCGTGCGCGAGATCGGGGACCGTGCCGGCGGCGTGCTGCAGGATACCGAGATCGCCGGTCAACGCCTCCAGGTGCGCGCGACGCACCGGGAAGATGGGAGCCGGCTCAGGCATCGAGCACCGCGGCGGGCAGGGCCCGCATCTGCGCCTGCGGATGGGGCCGCGCGACCCGCTCGAACAGGGCGCGGTAGGCGGCACCGACCTCGGACCAGACCATGCGCCGCCCGAAGCGATGCGCTCGCGCGCCCATCGCCTCACGGCGCACCGGATGGGCAAGCAGATCGACGCACGCGGCGGCCAGCGCCGACGCCGAAGCCGGCGGCACCAGGATGCCCCGTTCGTCCGCCAGCAGCTCGACGGCGTACTCGTATGGCGTCGAGACGACGGCCTTGCCGGCGCCGATCGCGTACGACAGCGTGCCGGAGACGATCTGCTCGAGATCCGGGTACGGCGTCACGAACACATCCGCGGCCTGCAGCCAGCGCCCGAGCTCGGCCGGGCCGACGAAGCGATCGACGAAGCGCACGTGATCGGCCACCCCGAACGAGGCTGCACGTGCGACCAGGCCCTCCCGGTAGGCCTCACCCTCGCGCCGCAGCAGGTCGGGGTGCGTCGCGCCGAGGATCACGTAGCAGGCGCTCGGGATCGCCGCCACCACGTCGGGCAGCGCCGCGATGGCGAGCTCGTAGCCCTTGCCGGGTCCGATCAGTCCGAAGCTCAGGATGACGGCGCGGCCGCGCAGCCCGAGGATCGGCTTCACCGTCTCCGCGTCGACGCGGGGAAGGTCGGGCACGCCATGCGGGATGACCGTGATGCGCGCGGGACTGACCCCGTAGACGCGGGCGAGGAGATCGCCGGCCGCCTGCGACATCACGACCACCACGTCGACCGCGGCGCAAAGCTCGACGAGGATGCGGCGCTGCGACACCGTGGGCGTGCGGCGGACGGTGTGCAACGTGGCCACCACCGGCAGGCGCAGGGCACGGACGAAGTCGAGCACCCGCGCGCCGTCCTCGCCGCCCCAAATGCCGTATTCGTGCTGGACCGACACGAGCTCGATCCCCTCGGCCGCGAGCGCGTCCGCGGTGCGTCGGTAGTCGCGGGCGACGTCGCGCCGGATGCGATGGCTCACTTCGAGCGGGTAAAGGGCCGGCGTGCCGGGCGGATGCAGGGCGACGATGCAGGCGCTGCCGGTGGCCCGGGCGAGGTCGTGGGTGAAGGAGGCGATGCCGCAGTGGCGCGGCGGATAGGTGCCGACGATGGCGGTGCGCACGGTCAACGAGGCGCTCCTCTCGTACCAGGCTCGAGGAGGCGAAGACCCGGGCGCCTGGCTCGGGGATCTCCCGGGAGCGCCGCTGCCGGCCGCCGCGTCAGCGTCCGGAGCCGCCTCCGAGGAGAGCAAGCACGGTCACCGCGATCGCGAGGATCGCCATCGCGAGCACGACCATGGCGCGTCTGCCGCGCCGACCCCCGGGAGACACCGTGGCGGGGGTCAGGCCGCGCAGTGTGTTGGGCAGCGTCAGGTCATGAAGGACGTTGGGGCGGACCTCCGCCACCCCAACGTCTGCCGTCGACACGGCGGACCTTACGCCTTACGGACCTGCACGGCGCGGGGTCCCTTCGCGTTGGCCTCGATCTCGAACGAGACGCGCTCGCCGCCCGACAGCGCGTCGAAGACGAGCGTCGGCGCGAGGCCGTCACGATGGAAGAAGTACTGCTTGCCGTCATCGGCGGCGATGAAGCCGAAGCCCCGGTCGGCGATGACCTTGGCGATGGTACCGGTGTTCACGGGATACGACCCTGTCTCTTCCCGAACGAGGTGACTGACGCACGGCCCGTTCGAGAAGGGGTCGACCACGCGGAGCGCCGCCAAACTGTCGGGCAGCTCACTCACGGTACTCTCTCCGGCGCGATCCCGCAATGGCCAGCCCGACCCCCGCTGTGGACGGCCAACCCCGGCCAGCCCGCCCCGGCCCGGCCAGCCTGGCCCGCACCGACCAGCCCGGCCAGCCCGGCCAGCCCGGCGGCCAGGCCACGCGCCGGGTCGCCCGGGCACGCGCGGGGTCGGTCGCCCACACGCCAGCCGTCGGGCTACCCGCCGAGCAGGAACCCGAGCCCGGCGACCACCAGCACGGCCTCGATCAACGCCACGAACACTCGCTCGGGCAACCGATCGACGATGCGCTTGCCCACCGCGGAGCCAGCGACCATCAGCGGCCCCAGAGCCAGCCCGATCCCGACCGACGAAACCGTCAAGATGGAGGTCTCCCGGTACGCGACGAGTTTCGTCACGTGCATCACCACCGTGCAGAGCGCCTCGGTGCCGATGTATGCGCCCTTCACCAGGCCGTAGGCAAGGAAGAACGGCGCCATCAGCGGCCCAACGCTGCCCAGTAGCGCCGAGAGGAAGCTGAAGAGCGCGCCGATGAGCACGAACCCGTGCAGCGGCGGACGGCGCGGTGGACCGGGACGCAGATGGCGCCAGAGCACCGTCACCAGCAGGAACGCCCCCAGTAGACGCGTCAGCGGCGAGAGTGGCGCGGAGGCGAAGAGGAGCCCGCCGAGGAACGCGAACGGCACAGCCCCCAGCGCGAACCAGCCGACGACCCGCGGCTCCAGCGCGCCCCGATTGAACCAGGCCCGGCTGCCGTTGCCGATCAGCTGGGCGACGGTCAAGATCGGGATCGCGTCGCGCACGCCGAACGCCGCGACCAGCACCGGCAACAGCACGGCCGCGCCGCCGAAGCCAGCGACCGCCGCAAGGGTCGCGGCGACGAACGACGCGCCGGCCACCAGGAGGAGCTCGGGCAGGTTCACCGGATGCGCCCGTCCCGCGACAGGCGAATCGGCGACTGCCCCGCCCGCTCCCGCGACGGTGCCGACCGCCGATCAGTAGCCACGGGCCCGCAGCACCCGGCGCATGGCGCGCGCGGCGGCGGCGCGATGCGAGACCCGGTTCTTCTCCGCGGCCGTGTACTGCCCCACCGTGCGACCTCCCGGAGGCTCCCAGGCCGGCTCGAAGATCGGGTCGTAGCCAAACCCACCGCTGCCCCGCGGTTCGCTCGCGATGCGACCTTCGAACGCGCCACGGCGGATGACGACAGCCGGCGCCGACGCACCGCCCCGCCGCCCGGCTCCAGCGCGGCCCGGCTCCGCCAGCGCCAGGACGCAGCGATACCGCGCGCCCCGCCGTTCCGGTGGGAGCCCCCGCAGAGCCTCCAGGAGCTTGACGTTGTTCTCCTCGTCCGTTGCCCGCTCGCCGGCGTAACGACGTGTTCGTACGCCGGGCCTACCCCCCAGCGCGTCGACCTCCAACCCGGAGTCGTCGGCCAGCGTCGGCAGGCCCGTGCGCTCCGCGTAGAAGCGTGCCTTGAAGACCGCGTTCTCCTCGAACGTCCCGCCATCCTCGGGAGCCTCGTCGGCGACCCCCACCTCGTCGAGCGAGACGAGCCGGGTGGCGGGCAGGTGCAGGAGCTGTCGCAGCTCGGCGAGTTTGTGGACCGACCGGGTAGCGACGACGAGGATGCGCTCGCCCCGCGCCTCCCCGCCTTCGCCCGCCACCGCCCGGCCCGCGCCCGACGCGCCACCGGTCGCCGCCCTGCTCACGTCAGCGCCCGGCCTGCGCGAGCGCCTCCGCCTGCGCCGCGAAGAGCGTCCCCAGGCCCTCGTCCGCGAGCGCGAGCAACGTCGCCATCGCGGTTCGGTCGAAGGGCCTACCCTCCGCCGTGCCCTGCACCTCGACGTACGTGCCGGCGTCCGTGCCCACTACGTTGAAGTCGACCTCCGCGTGCGAGTCCTCCTCGTAGTCGAGGTCGAGCACCGCGCGCCCGTCGACGACACCGACGCTCACCGCCGCCACGCGCCCGGTGAGTGCCGCCTCGAGGCCGCGGCTGCGCAGCGCCAGGACGAGCGCCACGTAGCCGCCCGTGATCGACGCGGTGCGCGTGCCGCCGTCCGCCTGCAGCACGTCGCAGTCGATCGAGACGCTCCGTTCGCCGAGCTTCGCGAGGTCGACCACGCCGCGCAGCGACCGGCCGATGAGCCGCTGGATCTCCTGCGTGCGGCCGCCCTGCCGGCCCTTGACCGCTTCGCGCGGGGTTCGCTCGGCGGTGGCGCGGGGAAGCATCGCGTACTCCGCCGTGACCCAGCCGAGCCCTTTGCCACGCAGGTGCGGGGCGGTGCGGTCCTCGAGCGTCGCGGCGCACAGCACGTGCGTGTCGCCGACCCGGATGAGGCACGACCCCTCGGCCCACTTCTGGACGCCGAGTTCGAGCCTGACCGGCCGCAGTTGGCCCGGCAGCCGGCCGTCGTGGCGATAGGGCGCGGCACCGATGCTCATGCACGATCCTCCTCGCCGCCGGAGCCCCGCTCGGCGGCCTTCGCCTGCTGCCAGAGCTCGTCGAGCTCCTCGAATGTCATGCTGTCGAGTGTCCGACCGCGCGCTTGCGCGAAGCGCTCGACAGAGGCGAAGCGGCGGGCGAACTTCGCGTTGCCGGCCCGCAGCGCCGACTCGGCGTCGATGCCGAGCTTACGCGCGAGGTTCACCAGCACGATCAGCAGGTCGCCGAACTCCTCGGTCCGCTGCGCGTCCGTCCGTGCCTCGAGCAGCTCGACGGCTTCTTCCTCGAGCTTCTCGATGACCCCCTCGATGTCGGGCCAGTCGTAGCCGAGCGCCGACGCGCGGGCCTGCATCTCCTGCGCGTAGGCGAGGGCGGGGAGCGAGCGAGCGAGCCCGGCGAAGGCCGCCGGGAGCGCGTCGCTGGCACGCGGCTCGCCGCCGCGGGACGCGCGCTCGGCAGCCTTGATGCGCTCCCAGTTCTGGACCACCTCGCCCGCCGTGGCGGCCGACGTGTCGGCGAAGACGTGCGGGTGGCGCCGCACGATCTTGGCACCGATCTGGCGATAAACGTCCGCCAGGTCGAAGAGCCCCTCCTCGGCGCCGAGCTGCGCGTGCAGCACGATCTGCAGCAGCAGATCGCCGAGTTCCTCGGCGAGATCGGCCGTCGCGCCGTGCTCCAGTGCGTCGTAGACCTCGTACGCCTCCTCGAGGAGGAACGGGCGCAGTGAGCGGTGGTCCTGCTCGCGGTCCCAGGGGCAGCCGCCGGGCGCCCGCAGGCGCGCAGCGATCCAGGGGAGACCATGCGGGCTCGCCAGGTTCGCCAGCGGGTCGAGCGCCGGCAGCAGGTGGGCGCCCGTCGCCAGCGTGGCCGCATCGAGCGTGCCGACGGTCGCGTCAGGGGCGCCGCCGAGTCCGAACGCCGGATGGGCCGCCGGATAGAGGGCGCCGAGCACCGAGAGCGGGGCGGAGCCGTGTGCGGCACGGCCGGGCAGCACGGCGGGTGCGAACGGCAGATCCCCGGCGGCAGTCGCAGTCGCGCCCGCACCACGCGGCTCGCCTGCAGGGGCGCCGGCCAGATCGGGCAGAACGTCACCGGCGCGGGGCGCGTCCGCGTCCGGCAGCACCAGCAGCGGCCAGGACGGATCGAACGCAAGGCGCGCGAGCGCTGCGGCACCGACCACCTGCAGGCCATCCGCCAGGCGCAGCCCGTGCCGCTCCGTCGCCTCCGTCAGGATCGTCCCGATCATCTCGCGGAGGGCGGCCTCCGCTTGCTGGTCAGTGGGCATGGTCACGGCCCGCTCGGCGACGGGGCAGGCACGTTCGGCGCCCGCCAGATGCTCGCCCGGGACTTCTGCTGCTGATACCAATGCGCGAACGCGCTCGACTGCAGCGCCGCGTTCTGCGTTGCGTCCACCGGGCGCTGCGCCCGCTCGCTGACCCGGTAGATGTAGATGCCGTCGGCGCGCTTGATCGGCTGGCTCACCTGGCCAACCCGCAGACTGAAGAGCACGTCCTCGACCGTTGGGTCGAGCTGTAAGCGGGCGATCCAGCCCATGTCGCCGCCCTGGGGGGCGTCGCTGGCATCGGAGTTGGCTTTGGCGATCGTCGCGAAGTCGGCACCCGGCTGTGCCAGCGCTTGCTCGATCGCCTTGACCCGATCGGTCGGCGCCGGGCGTTCGGCCACGAACAAGATCACGTGGTAGCCGTACTGTGTCTTGACGGGTCCGATGATCTCGTCCGCCGTGTGCGTCCCGTTGAAGACGGCGTCCGAGAACTCCTTGACCATCGCCGCCCGCGTGAACCAGCCGAGATCGCCGCCGTGGGCGCCCGATGCCGTGTCGTTGCTCTCGGCCTTGGCGATGGCGGCGAACGCGGCCGCCCGCTGCGCCGGATCGGCGATCGCGCGGAGCTTGTCGGCCGTGGCCTGGGCCTTCTGCTGGGCCGCCGCCCACGAGGGATCGGAGGCCGGGAGCGAGGACGCCTTCGACGGGTCGCCGTTGGGGCTGTAGAGGATCTGCGAGGCGTGCACTTCGGGTCCCGTGATCGCGGCGCCCTTGGTCGCGTCGGCGTCGTTGATCTTGATCTCCCAAGCGTGCACCTGATCCACGTTGCCGGTGGTCGCCTCGGCGAGGATCTTGGCGGAGAGCTTCTGGCGATACAGGTCACCACGGACGGCATCGCGGTAGGCGGCCAAGCTCACGCCGGCCTGCACGATCCTTTGCTGGTAGTGCGGGTCGGTCTTCGCAGGCACGATCTCGACGACCCGCCCGATGCGATACGTGCCGTCGGCGCCTTCGATCACGTCGGTGGTGCCGTCGAGCGGCAGCGCGAAGACGGCCTTGACCCAGGCGGGGTCCACCGTGTCGCTGGCGGTGATGTAGCCATAGTTGCCGCCGTCGATGGCGCTGGCGTCGGTCGAGTACTGCCTCGCGACCTGGTCAAAAGGCCGCCCTGCCTGCAGTGCCGCGAGCGCCTCCTCGGCAGCGGTCCTGGCGGCGGCCCGCTGCGCCTCGCTCGGCCCGGCGGGGCTGGCCCCGGGAGAAGCGGGGCTGGCCCCGGGAGAAGGCGCTGCCGCGGCCGGCGACGGGCTGGGGGTGGGTGTCCCGCTCGGGGAGCTGCTCGGCGTGGGCTTCGGCGTCCCGGCGGGCCGGTGTGTCGTCGTGGGTGAGGCGGTCGCCGTCGGCCGGCGGGTGGCCGCGGGCGAGTGGGTGGGCGACGGCGAGGCGGTCGCGGCCGGGCTCCCGCTGCCGCTCGGTGTCGGGCTCGGGGCGGCGCTGGCCGCGGGGCTCTGCCCGGGAGTCACGAAGATCGCCAGCACCTTGCGCTGCTCGGGCGTCGTGGCGGCTTTGGCCAGCTGCGCGTCGACTTCGGCGTGGCTGACCGTGATCCCCAGCTGCGCCGCCAGCTTCTCCTGCAGCACTCGATCGATCAGCTCCTCCAGCGCGTTGGAGGGGATCGCGTTGATCTCCTGTTGCACGTACTGCAGTTCCTGCTGCGCCGTGGCCTGGTCCAGCTGGCCGGCGGACAGAGCGCTGTTGATCCGCTGCTCCAGGAGCGTGTAGCGGTACGCGTCGACCTTCTGCTGCGCGTTCCACTGGTCCCGGGAGATGGCGGTCCCATCCACGGTGGCCACGGCCGCCAGGTGATCTGCGTAGTAGCTCGCGGCGAGGACGCCGCCCACCATCAGCACCGCGACGGCGATGACGGCGATGAAGCCGAGCGTGACGAGCCGCTGCTGCCGCTGATCGTCGTGGCGCGGGGGACGGCGGTTGCGCCGCGAGACGGGCTGAGCCCTAAAGGTCATGTCGAGAGGAATGCTCCCTGGTCCAGCCCGGCTGGCGAGCGCGCCGCCTCCTCCGGAGCCGTCAGGATGGCCCCGCCGGCGGTCGGACGCCGTAGTCTAGCGCATCGCGTCGGGGCTCCGGCACCAGCCGGTCCGCCAGTGCGAGCAGCGGCCGCACCTGGATCTCCCACCGGTAACGGTCCCGATGCAGCGCGAGAGCGCGCTCCCGACGGGCCGCGCGCAGATCCGGAGGCGCGTCGAGCACCTCCCGCAGTGCACGCGCCAGGTCGTCCGGATCGGCCGGATCGGCGACCGCACCGAGATCGTGCACCTCGACGATCCGGCGCATCACGAGCAGGTCCCGACCCACCACCAGCGGCACGCCGGCCGCCAACCCCTCCCAGAACTTGTTGGGCGTCGAGAGACGCTGGTTGAGCGAATCGCCGGGCACCGCGATCAGCACCGCGTCCGCGCCCGCGGCCCAACGGGGGACCTCGTCGGGGTGCACCGCTGGCAGCGTGACGTGGCGGCCCACGAAGCGCGGATCCGCGTCGCGCGCCCGGAGCCGCTCGTACCAGGGCCCGAAACCGAGCGCAACGAAGGCGGCGTCGGGGATGCGCCGGACAGCCTCGCCCGACTCGAGGAGCCCGCGGTCGGCACCCAGGATCCCCAGGAAGAGGACGATGCGGGTCGTGGCGGGCAGCCCGGCGGCGCGGTGCAGCACGTCTGGCGGGGTCGCGGGCGGCGGCTCCCAGGGCGGGCAGTTGCGGACGACAGCGGGTTCCTCGGCGAGCGCCCAGCGGCGGCGCAGCTCGCCCGCCAGGGCCTCGTTCACGGTCACGATCCCGTCTGCGGCGCGCACCAGCCCCAGCTCGCGGCGCCCGTAGAGACGCTTCACCGCACGGGGCATGGTCGCGTAGGCGTTCCCCTCGAGGAACAGGTCGATGACGTCGTAGACGACGCGCCCGGCGCGACGCTCTGGGGCCGCGCGCCCGCGCAGCCCGTGCCTCCCGCGCAGCGCCTCCCGCTGCGACCGGTGCCCCTGCGCGTCGCGGGCGAGCGCTTCCGCGGCCACCAGCGCCGCGATCCCGCAGGCGTGGTACAGGTCCGCAGGCGGCAGCACGCGACGGAGTCCTGAGGCCCACGCCCGCGCGGGGAGCGGCCAACACAGGACGCCCAGCACGCGACGCGGCGTCGGGGTGCGGGCCGCGCGGAGCGGGCCCAGGCCCGGAATCCGTGAGAGCAGACGCCCAGCGGCGCCGATCGCGGCGTCGGAGGCTGCGACCAGGGTGGCCGGGCGACCGCGGGCAGGCTCGACGAAACGGGCCAGCGGGCCGGCCGGGTGGGCCCGGATGATGCGGATCGTCCCGTCGAGCGCCTCGTCCGGAAGATCGGGGCGCGTCGTCCCGGCGATCAGGACCTCCCAGCCCTCGGCCTCGAGCGAGCGGGCGACGCGGAGCGCACGGGAGTAGGGGGCCACCGGGTTGTGCACCAGCACGATGGCCCGGCGTCGGGCAGTCACGGCGGCAGTGTAGTGGCGCAGCGACGCGAACGAGGGAGCCGCCCCGCGAGCGGCTCTGCCACTGCGGTCGGCCGGGGGCGGGCACGCCCGGGCGGTGGGGCACGCACGGGCCGAGCGGCGCGGAGGGCGGAGGGGGGCGCGTCCGCCGTACACTCCCCGCCATGCCGCCCCTCCGCGTGCTCATCGTCGCGCGCTGGTACCCCGCCGTGGACGATGCCGTGCGCGGGTCCTTCGTCGCCGATCAGATCGACGCCCTCGTGGCGAGCGGGCAGGTGGAGCCGGCGGTGACCTCGTTCGAGTTCGTGCGGCTGAACCGCGTGCCGGAACGGCGCGAGCCCGAGCGCAACACGATCCATCTGCGGTTCCGCACGGCGCTGCGGGAACGCCTCGACGCGGCGACCCCGGGAGGTTGGCCCGCGGCGGTCGGAACATGGCGACACCTGGCGAACGTGCCGGTCGCGCGCCTCCCCGTCGCATCCGGCCCCGAGGATCCGCCGGCACGGGAGGGCGACGAACATCTGGCGGCGTTTCTGCCGTTCGTCGAGGGGCTCCTGGAACGGGCCGCGTCGCCCGCGACGGGGCAGTCGGCGGCTCCGACGCCGCCGTTCGACCTGCTGCATGCGCACACCGGCTTCCCGGACGGCGAACTCGCCGCCGCGGCTGCCCGCCGGTTCGGCATCCCCTACATCGTCACGGAACACTCGTCGCTCACCCGCGAGCTGCTCGCCGATCCCGAGGTGCGCCACCGCTACGCGTCCGTGGTCCGGGGCGCCGCGCGGCTCATCGTGGTCTCGGAAGCTCTCGCCGCGGAGCTGCGCGCCGCCCTCCCGGACCTCACAGACGTCCTCACCGAACGTCTGGAGGTCGTGCCGAACGCGGTTCCGGTCGAGTTGTTCCGAGCGCCGCCCACCGCCGAGCGCCGGCGCGGCGAGCTACTCTTCGTCGGCGCTCGCAAGGCGGACAAGGGGATCGCCACGCTCCTGGAGGCCTTCGCTCTGGCGCAGACGAGGCGTCCCGACCTGACCTTGCGCCTTATTGGCCGCTCCCCCACCCCCGAGGAGGAGGCCGCCTGGCGCGCGCGGGCGGCCGACCTGGGCGTGGCCGAGGCGGTGGCGTTCGATCCGCCCGCCGACCGGGCAGGCGTGGCCGAGGCGATGGCGCGAGCGGACCTCTTCGTGCATCCGAGCCGCTACGAGACGTTCGGCGTCGTGGCGGTCGAGGCGCTGGCCTCCGGGCTGCCGGTGGTCGCGACCCGCTCGGGCGGGGTCGCAGCGATCTTGGGCTCCGACCCGTCGGCACTGGGAGCGCTCGTGCCGGTCGACGACGCTCGAGCCCTGGCCGGCGCGATCCTGGAGACGCTGGCGCGGCGCGAGGGCTTCGACCCGGCGCGGTTGCGGGCGGCGGTCACTGAACGGTTCGGGGCCGTGGCCGTCGCCCAGCGTTTGCTCGGCATCTACCACGCCGTGGCCGACTCGGCAGCGGGCCGAGCGGCCGGCGAGCCTGCGACGCAAGACGCCGGGG
>JAKAHU010000248.1 GCA_021825385.1 Chloroflexota bacterium
ATGATGATCGCCCCGGCGAGCCCGATGACGACCGCCCCGCCGAGCGCCGGGCCGGTCGCGCTCGCCGCTCGCCCATCGAGCGGCGCCGGGGCGCCGAAGACCACCGGA
Organism: Chloroflexota bacterium; assembly: GCA_021825385.1. Classification (GTDB taxonomy): domain Bacteria; phylum Chloroflexota; class Limnocylindria; order Limnocylindrales; family CSP1-4; genus JAKAHU01. The sequence continues at coordinate 109 of JAKAHU010000248.1, forward strand.
GCGAGCAGGGCCGCGCCAAGCGCCCCCGCCGCGAGCCAGCCGCTGCGCGGCATCAACGCACGGTCACCAGCGCGCGGATCTTGTCGAACGTGGCCTGTCCGACGACCTTGCGTTCGCGCAGCTCTTCGACCGAACGGAACGGGCGTTCCTCGCGCGCGGCAATGATCTTCTTGGCCGTGACCGGTCCGATCCCGGGCAGCGCGTCCAGCTCGGCCGCGGTGGCATGGTTGAGGTCGACCGGCCCGGAGCGGGCTGGGTCGCCGCCGGTCGCCGTGACGCCGGCCGCCGTTCCGGCGTCGCTGGCCGTCAATCCGGGCGAGCGGTCGTCGCGCGACGGGACGCGGACCTGGTCGCCGTCGGACAGGCGCGCGGCGAGGTTCAGGAGTTGGCCCGCCAGGCCCGCGTCGATTCGCGGACCGTAGCCACCCGCGGCCGCAATCGCGTCGGCCACCCGCGCTCCGTCTGGTAGCCGGTAGAGGCCAGGCCGAGCGACGGCACCGGCAACCTCGACGACCAGTGCCGTGGGGCTTGGTGCGGCCGGGGACGTGTCGACCGCCACGCCGGCCGCCGGGTCGGCAGCCCCGCTGTTTCCCCCGGACGAGCCTCCGGCGACGTCGAGCGTCACGGCCGGGGCAGGTCCGCTGGCGACGACCACGAGCGCCGCCGCCGCGACGAGGATGGCGAGGGCGAAGCCGACGAGCGGCAGCCAGGCAGGCCCGACCAGTCTCCGGTCCTGCGGAGCCGGAGTTGGCCGGTCGACGAGAGATGACTGATCGGCGACCTGGTCGCCGGCCTCGAGCGCGCGCCAGCGCGCCGCCGCAGGGTCCACGGGACCTCCTCCGGCGGGACGGGGCGGGTTGTGGGACGGGGTTGGCGCCGGGCGGCTCGACGCCGCGGTCGTGACGGCCGGGCATGCCGCCGACGCGACCGCGCCGACCGCGATGGCCGCACGGCCACGACCCTGAGACCGGTCGGGGCGTCCCCTCCGTCCAGCGTCCCGACCGCGGTCCTGTCGGTCCGCCGCGAAGGGGGCACGACCTTCGCGGCGGACGTCGAAGACAGACTAGCGGCGGGCTCTTAGCTGCGAGTTATCAGGCGGCCCCGGTCGGCCCCCGGGCACGCCCACTGCTCGGGCTACAGGTGCTCCCAGTCGACCCAGCGGGTCGCGTTCCACCAGCGGTGCCAGGTCCGGCCATCGAGTCCAGGGGCGAAGACATCGAGGCGGTCGTCTCCCCACGAAGAGGCGGCGGGTTGTCCGGTCAGCTCGCCGCCGAGTGACTCCCACGGATGCCAGGCGATCCCGTCCCAGTAGCGGTTCCAGAGCTGCCCGTCGGGGAAGATCGCGAAGACCTCCATCCGGTCGACCCCCCAGGCCGTCACGGCCGGCCCGGAAGCGAGCCGTCCGCCGAGCGACTCAGGCTCGAGCCAGGCGCTGTCGACGAACGCTCGGTGCCAGAGGGCCCGCTCCCGGTCGACCCAGAAGAGGTCGATCCGGCCTGGACCCCAGGAGACCGCCGCGAGCTCGCTCATGTTGACCTGGATTGCCCTCCGGCAACGATCGACGGTCCTCCAGGAGCGCCTTCCTCCGCCCGCCTGGCACCACGATCGATCGGCTGGGCTCCTGCGCCGCCCAGTCTACGGTCAGCGTCGACGCCCTGTCGACTCGGTGCGGCCGACATGCGAGGGTCGATCCGGGCCTCAGTCGGCTCAGCAGTCGGCGCAATCGACCGACGGCGGGTCCCGGCGACTGGCCACCGCAGGGTCGAGCGCTGGCGCGATCCGGCCGACCCCCTGGCCGATGGAGAACGCCGCCGTCGCGCCGGCCCGGCGGAACAGGCCGGCGAGAGCACGACCGGTATCGGTGCTCGCCGCACGCGCCTCTTGCGCCAGGCGCTCTCGCTCCGCCTCTCGGAGCCGCTCGGCGATGACGTGCTCGACCTCCACCTCGTGCAGCCCGCGCCAGTTCATCGAAGCCCTCCGCCGGCCGATCGCCGGTGATCGTCACCGTATGACTCGCGCGAGTCGGTGCCGAACAGCAGGGCGAGCGCATCGAAGGCGAGGAACCCACCCGCCAGCAGTAACACCAAGAGCAGTCCGTCCATCGTCGTCCCTTCCATAACCTGTGTCCGGCATGTCAACGGTTACTCGCAGACTAGCACCTTGCGCATAACCAGTCAACAGGTATAAAGTGGTTAGCAATGAACGAGATTCGTTTGCTGGAGGACGTCCAGTCGGACGCCTGCTCCGAGCCCGGCCTCGGAGACGCGCTCGACTTCATCAACACGCTCGAGACGTACTCACGCGGTGCCCTGGTCGACCACATCGAATCGCCGGGCGCTGCCATCGCCTGGCTCGTTGAGCGCGGCGCGATCCATCCGGAGGAGGCCGACGGGCGTCGTGCGGCACTGGCCGACGACCGGGAGATGGCCGCGCTCCTGCTCACGAGGGTGCGGGCGGTTCGGGCGGCGATGCGCGACCTGGCCGATGCCACGGTCGAGGGGAGGGCCCCGAGCGAGGCGACGGTCGTCGTGCTCAACGAGGCTCTCATGGCTCACGATGTCATCCAGCTCGTGCCACGGCCGGACGGCGTCGCGATCGGCCACCTCGGGGTTGGCGATCCGATCGATCGTGCCCTGGCCCGACTCGTCGAGCCGCTCGTGCGCGAAGCCGCCGGCGAGAACCCCGATCGACTCCGGGTCTGCGCCAACCCGAGCTGTCGGTGGGTCTTCTACGACTCGTCCCGCACGGGGCGCCGCCGATGGTGCGACATGTCGACCTGCGGCAACCGGGCCAAGGCGGCCCGCCATCGGGCGCGCCTCCGGGGCGCCTCAGCCCACGACCGGCCGGGAGAGGCGATCAGCCCATCCGCTTGAGAAGCGGCTTCACCTCGGTGATCAGCCGGGTCATCGACTCCTCGTCGTACGTCGCCGGGAAGCCGGCGATGAAGTGACGGTAGCCGAGCTCGAGGTACGGGGCGAGCATCGCGGCGACGTCCTCGGGGGTGCCCACCGGCTGGTTCTTCCAGGGTTCGGCGATCCGGTTACGCTCGAACGCCGCCCGGAAGAGCCGCTCGGCCTCGGCCCGGTCGTCCCGGATGAAGACGGTCCCGATCCCGGTCGTGCGCTCGATTCCGGCCGGATCACGCCCGACCGCCGCGCAGTGCTCGAGCAGGATCGCCTCCTTGCGCCGCACGTTCTCGATCCCGCCGCCGACGTTGTTCATGTCGGCGTACTTCGCGACCAGCTTCAGGGTCACCTTCTCGCCACCACCACCGATCAGGATCGGGAGGTGGGCCTGGACCGGCGGCGGCAGGTTGCGCACGTGGCGGGCCCGGTAGCGCGGCCCGCTCGCCGTCGGCTCGGTGCCGTCGAGCATCCCGCGCATGATCGGCAGCGCCTCCCCAAGCCAGCGCAGCCGCTCGGGGAACCCGCTGCCGAAGGGGAGGCCGAAGTCGAGGTGCTCCTCCTCGAACCAGGCCGCCCCGATGCCCAGGATTGCCCGCCCGCCGCTCAGGTGGTCGAGCGTCGTCGCCATCTTCGCGGTCAGGGTCGGCTCGCGGAACGTGTTCGCCCCGACCATCAGCCCGATCCGGACCCGCCGCGTGGCCATCGCCCAGCCGGTGATCGTCAGCCAGCCCTCGAAAATGGGTCCGTGCGAGTCGCCGATGATCGGGTACAGATGGTCCCAGGTCCAGAGCGTGTCATAGCCCAGGGTGTCGGCCCGCACTCCCGCCTGGAGCAGCGAGGGCCAGTCGGTGTACTGGTTCCAACAGAGGGCGCCAAACTTGATGTCGGTCAACTCACGCTCCATGTGATCAGAAAGGCAGCACTGCCTCGACTCACTCTTGCCTGACGATATCGACCGAGATCTCCACCGCCGGGATCGTGCCCCTGTTCTCGAGCCAGTGGGTCGTGGTCCGATCCTCGGGCCAGCCCACCCCTGGCCCATACTCGGTCGCGACTCCGTTGCGATGGTCGGTGATCGTTCCTTGCAAGATGTAGACGAGGCCTGGTCGGCCGGCATGGTCGTGGATCGGGCCGAAGACGCCTCCGGGCTCGAGGGTCACCATGCGCATTCGCAGCTGGCGCCCGGCCATGCCCTCGATCTCACCGCCAAGGTCAACCGTTGCGAGGACCTTGACCGCGACACCGTTCGGCTCAGGTGCACTCTGGTCACTGCTCATGGTCCCTCCTCACCGCACGTACTGGTCGAGCCACGATCGGTAACCCGCCAGATGAGCCGGACGTGGTGGCGGAGGGCGGAACGCCGACCGCCCGGGGTCGGCCGGCGTTCTCGAAGACGTGCCCGCGCAGCGTCTGTCTGGGGCCGAGATCTCCCGCCCAGAGCGCGTCGTGCCGAGGGTGTCGGCGCGCACTCCCGCCCGGAGAAGGCTCGGGCTGCCGGTAGCCTGGCTCCGGCACAGGGCGCCGAGCTTGATGTCGGTCATGGGCAAAGTCTAAGGGCAGAGACACTGTTGGGCGGGGTCCGGTGATCGACAGCAAGCACGCCGGCCGGGCCGTTGCCGGAGGCTTCGGCCGGAGATCGTCTTGCGCCGGTTGAGCGTTCCCGGTGGGGTGATCATGTGCTCCGCGGCCGGCCCGGCGACTGCCCATCGCCGCCCAGGTCCCCGGCCCGCCAGGACCGTGTCGCCCGATGCACAGCCCAGGTCCCCGGCCCGCCAGGACCGTGTCGCCGGATCCCTGGTCCCCGGTTGACCGCCGGACCGCCCGGACCGTGTCGCCGGATGCAGAGAAGGATTAGCGGGTACGGTTTCGTTGGCTCGTGGCTCTCGACGCCCCGGGCACGCCCCCGGACCGGCGGGTCGGAGCCACGTTGTGGTCGTTGGTAGTCACCGAAGGACTGCCGATGACCAGATCCCGGCCCCCGCGTGAGGCCGGGGAGCCCCTGCGCGGGTTCGGGGCATGCTCGAGGGGCGGTCAGGGCTGGCCGGCCGGGACGGGTGCGAGCCAAGACCGACCGGTAATCCTTCTGTGACTGCCGCCGACGCTTCCCGAAGCGCGGATCTCGGCGGCCATAGAGCGTGGTGA
>JAKAHU010000249.1 GCA_021825385.1 Chloroflexota bacterium
CGTGACCACGATCACCGGCAGAGCCAGGAGCCCTCCGAGGGCGAGGTCCCGGATCGCACCCGGCCCGAGTGGCCCGAATCCCATCTCGCGCCAGCCGAGCCCGCCGGGGCCAACGACGAGGAAGCGGACGAGACCGGCGTAGACGAGCGCGGTGGCCAGGACCGAGACGAGCGACGCCGCCGGCGAGCGAAGGTCGAACCCGAACAGGCTGGCCGGCCCGACGACGATGATCACGAGCAGGATCGTCAGCGGCAGGCTGGCGGCGAAGACGAGGAAGGGCGACGGCCCGGCATAGCCCCCCTCGCCCCGCGCCCGTCGCTCGATCGCCTGTGACCCGGCGGCCGCAACCAGTCCGAGGCCGAGGATCGCCGCCCCCGCCGCGGACAGGACGACCGGCGCCGCTCCGCCGCTGGCGAGCAGCCCGACGAGCAGGATCCCGAGGCCGGCCACCGAGGCCAGCCAACCGACGAGGTAGAGCCCGGGGGCGGCGCGACCCTCGATCGTGAAGATCGACCCGCCCGGCGGCCGAGTGGGCGTGCCGGCCGACCCTCCCTCGTCCCCTTCGGTCACCGGAGCCAGGTCCCGGTCGGACCGGGGCGCCTCTCCGGTCGGCTCGGTCGGGATGCTCAACGCTCCGGCAACGAGTCGGGCGCGGGGCGGCTGGCGGGAGCCCGGCTCGTGCCCGGACGCGGAGCGCGGACGGAGGCGGCGCTCGGGCCGGGCGCCGCCGAGGCCGACGAGAGACCCGATCCCTCGCCGCTCGTCCCGGTCCGGCGTGCGGCCCCGGCCGCGCTCGTGGCGGGGGCGCCACCGTGGGCGAAGTCGGTGCCACACCAGGCGCAGATCGACCAGTCGAGCCCGACCAGCTTGCCGCAATTCGGGCAGACCCGGTTCAGGCGCGTCCGGCAGGTGGGACAGACGATCCAGTCGTCGTGGACCCGGCGCCGGCAGGTGGGACAGTTCTTCACCGTCTCGAGCTCGGCCAGGAGCGCCTCCTCGGCGAGCGTCCGCTCGTACGAGTCGCCGATCCGCTCCTGCGGCCGAACGACGCGGTAGATGACGACCGCGGCCGGGAAGAGGACGGGAGTGAAGATGATGATGAAGGCAGCGGCCAGGTAGGGCAGGACTGGGTTCTCCGTGCGCAGCTGGAGATCACGGAAGGCCCAGTAGGCGGCGGCCAGCCAGAAGATCACCCAGTAGACGGCGATCGCGCGCAGCCCGAGCTGGACGACCGGGCTGTCGAAGATCCCCCCGATCGAGTCGATGACCCCCTGGAATTCCTTCGGCATCGGGCCTGGCGCGCGCCTCCATCGAACCGACTCGAACGTCCCAGGCCCGAGTGGCCCCCTGGGCCGTGCCGGTCGCCGCCGGCGTCCGGCGCAGTGTATCAGGACCGGGGAGGCGCCCTGGCCACTCCGGGCCCGCGCTCAGTGGGTCCGCCTGACCTCGAACGTCCAGGCCAGGCCCCGCCAGCTCGAGGCCGCACCGGCCAGGACGAGACCGAGCAGCCAGGCGGCCACGAACAGGGCGGTCAGGAGCACGATCGCGACCGGATCGCTGCCCGCGGCCAGGGCACGGCCCAGGCGCTGCCAGGCCAGGGCGGCCGCGGCGAGCCCGGGCCCGACGAGCACGACCGAACCGCAGGCGGCCACCGCGCTCGTGGCCAGCGTCGTCGCCGGGCGGGTCGCGACGTGCCGGAGCGCGCCGCGCAGGGCGGCCCCGCCGCCCTCACCGAGCAGGGCAAACCGCCGAACCGCGATCCCGCCGACCGTCTCGCCGGCCAGCCAGGCCAGGAGGACGAGCACGACCACCTCGGGCACGTCGCGCAGGACCCGAAGGGCAACCGGGGCCGCCGTGTCGGACGGCAGCGTCAGCTCCCGGTAGGCGGCGCCAATGATCCGGGGCAAGCCCCAGGCGAGGACCGCGAGGAGCGGCAGCAGGGCGGCGAGCCGGACGATCAGGGCGCGCGCCGCGGACCCGGCGGTGACCCGCCGGCCGGCCGACGGTGGCACCCGACCGAGCAGGGCCAGTTCCGCCGCCGCGGCCACGAGCCCGCCCCCGACGAGCCAGGCCGTGAGACCGACCAGGAGAGCGGCCAGGAATTGAGCGAAGGCCTCGGACGGCCCGGCGGGTGTGAGCGCGGTCGGACCGATGAACGTCGCCAGTCCGACGGTCGAGGGGACGACCACAACCGGGACGAGGTGGAGGGCCAGGCCGCCCCGCACGAGGTAGGCCAGGAGCGCCAGCGGCCAGAGCTCCGGGCGGCCGAGCCCGACCCGGGCGGCCGCCCCGGCCGTCCGGGCCCAGCCGGGCGACGGGGCGGCGCCGCCGGTTGCGCTGGCAGGGTCGGTCACGAGCAGCGCGCCGGCCAACCCGTTCCCGGGCGCCGGGTCGCTCATGGCGCCGGGCTGGGGCCGGTCAGGATCGCGAGCTGGCGGAGCGCCTCCTCGACGAGGCGCATCTCGGCCCCGTAGGTCGCGAAATCGCCGTTCTTCAGGGCCTGCTGGGCGAGCGCAAAGTGATCGTTGGCATAGCGCACGAGGGCTCGAACGTCGCCCGCCGGCGGGGTCGCTCCGGGCGCCGCCGACGGGGCTGGCGTGGCTCCCGGACCGGGTGTCGGCCCGGCTCCCGGGCCACCGCCCGGGGCCGTCCCGGTACCCCGACCAATGAGCGCATCGAGCGCCTCGCCGAGCGAATCACCCCACACGATCTTCGTCGCCGAGGCGAGGATCACCTTCTGGAGCTCGGGCAGGGCGCTGCTGGTCGAGACGAGATAGACCGGTTGGAGGTAGATCAGCGAATCCTGGACCGGAATGACGATCAGGTTGCCCCGGATCACCTTGCTGCCCGATTGGTTCCAGAGCGTGATCTGGGCGCTGATCGTCGGGTCGGCGTCGATCTGGGCCTCGATCTGCTTCGGCCCGAGGACCGAGGTGTTCTCGGGGAACTCGTAGACCCGGACCTGGCCGTAGCCCGGCGCATCGTTGCGGGCCGCCACCCAGGCGATCATGTTTGGCCGCTGGGCGGGAACCATCGGCTGGAGGAGGAGGAACTCGGCGCGGTCTTCGCCGGGCATCCGCATCATCACGTAGTAGGCCTCGCTGGGCAGGCTCTGGTCGCCGCCGACGTCGGTCGGCACCGTCCACAGATCGCCCCGGTTGTAGAACGTCGCCGGCGCGGTCACGTGATAGGTCGCGAACATCCGGGTCTGGACGTTGAACAGCTCCTCGGGCACACGCAGGTGGGGCCGGAGATCGGCCGGCAGGCGGTCGAGGGGCTGGAAGAGGGTCGGGAAGACGCCCTCGTAGGCCCGCAGGATCGGGTCGCTCGGGTCGGCGGCATAGAACGTCATCCGGCCGTCGTAGGCATCCATGACCACCTTGACGCTGTTACGCAGATAGTTGATCGGGGCGTCACCGAGCCCCGTTCCGCCGGGCAGGGTCGTCGGGTCAAAGTACTGGGCGTTCGGGAAGCGGTCACTGACCGTGTACGCATCCTGGATCCAGACCAGTCGCCCGTCGTCGCCGACGACGAGATACGGGTCCCGGTCGTAACGCAGGAATGGCGCGATCAGCTGCAACCGGTCGCCGAGCGAGCGATGGAAGAGAATCTGGCTCTGGGCGGTGACCTGGTCGCTGATCAGCAGGTTGAGGTCGCGGAAGCGGGCGGCGAACAGGAGCCGGGTGAGCATGTTCTCCAGGCGGATCCCCGTCGTCCCCGTCCAGCTCGTCGTCTGGCCCGCGCCCAGGTCGCTTTCGGCGGCCGCCCCGAACGGGTAGTCGAACTCGGGCTGACGGGCGCCGACGATCACGTAGTCGCTCCGGCGCTCGCCGAAGTAGATCCGGAACTGCCTGACCACCGGCGCGCCGGGCACCGACACCGGGGGCAGGTCCTTGATGAACAGGACCGGGCGGCCGGCGTCGGTCGCCTCGTTCACCGGGGCCATCGCCAGGCCGACGCCGTGGGTGAACGTGATCCGTTGGTTCACCCAGGAATTCGCCTGCGGGTTCTTCTCGGGCGCCAGCTCGCGGGCCGAGAGCATCACCTGGCGCTCGGCGCCACCGATCTGGTAGCGGTCGGTGTCGACGTCGACGAAGTCGTAGTACTGGCGGACGGTCTGAAGCTGATCGAGCACGTCCCGCAGCGGCCGGTAGTCCCACACCCGGGCGTTGTCGAAGGTGTCCTTCTCTCGCTCGACGGCGGTCGCGGTGAGCGGCGCCTCACCGCTGTAGTCGCGCCGCTCCCAGCGGTCGAGTCCGTAGGCCAGCCTGGTCATGGCGATGTTGTTGGCGATGTACGGGCGCTCCTGGGCAAACTGGTTCGGCTCGACCGTGAAGCGCTGGACGAACTCCGGGTAGAGCTGGCCGAGGACGAGCGAGGCGACGAGCCAGATCCCGACCGCCATGCCCAGCGGCCAGAGCATCCGGGTGAACGCGCCGCCGACGAGGAACGCCCCCGACAGGGCGGCGATCACGGTCAGGACGTCGAGAGCCATGAACTGGGCGTTCGCGTCGGTGTAGCTCACCCCGGTCGCCACGCCCCGGGCGCTGTAGACGAGCTCGAGCTTGTCGAGCTGGTAGCCCGCCGCAACCGAGACGAGGTAGAGGCCGGCCAGGACCGCGAGGTGGACCCGGACCGGGGTCGAGAAGACGAGGCTGCCGCGCAGGGCGCCGATGAAGTAGCGCCCCAGGCTGACCAGCAGGGCACCCAGGAGCAGCGCGTTCGCGAGCGCCTGGACGAGCCGGAAGAAGGGAAGATCGAACAGGAAGAAGCCGATGTCACGACCGAAGATCGGGTCGACCACGGCCGCCCCCGTGGCCGCGAACGGCACCCGGTGCTGGAACAGGAGAATCGTCTCCCATGCCCCGCTCGCCGCGCCGGCGATGCCGAGGGCAAACAGGATCGCGACACCGGCGATGATCACGCGGCCGAGCGGAGCGAGGTCCGGCAGCTCCTCGCCCTCGATCACGATCGGACGCGGACCAGGCGGGCGACCGCCCGGCGAGCGACGACCGGCTCCGCCGGGGGCACCCCAGCCCCCGAGCGGGCCGCCCGCCTCGCCCGGCCCCCCCGGGCCA